>NZ_JAENDM010000004.1:0-184968 GCF_019375075.1 Escherichia sp. XD33 | reverse complement strand
TGCCGTTACGCACCACCCCGTCAGTAGCTGAACAGGAGGGACAGCTGATAGAAACAGAAGCCACTGGAGCACCTCAAAAACACCATCATACACTAAATCAGTAAGTTGGCAGCATCACCAAAAGAGGCAACTTATTGCTCTGAATATAGTGCGTAAGGAGATGAATAAATATCAAAAATCGCTCAATATGCCTGTGTGGGTGGATATATGTAGCGCGGGTTGCGATAACAGGGCAAGTTTCGCCCTGTTTTTAATAATAAGCAGAGTTAAACGTTAAACACGGTGAAATCATTCGCCAGTTCAGTCGCCGGGAAAATTGACCTGCATTCACGTAACAGGTGCTGACAACCTTTGTCATCATAGCGCGAGCTGACGTGGGTAATGATTAGCTTGCCGACTCCAGCCTCACGGGCTAGTGTCGCAGCCTGGCGTGTAGAGCTATGGCCGCGACTATTGGCTTTGGCTTCCATGGTTATATCCAGCGTCGCTTCGTGCACCATGACATCGACACCTTTAGCCAGGTCAAGTGCGGCATCGCAGGGGCCGGTATCGCCGAAAATAGCGAGCGCTTTACCTGGCACTGGAGCAGCTAAGTAATCTGCGCCGTTAATCTGCCTTCCATCTTCCAGCGTGATTGTTTTGCCCGCTTTTAATTCCTGAAACAGTGGGCCAGGCGGCACGCCAGCAGCTTTTAATGCCTGGGCATTTAATGCACCCGGTTTATCATGTTCTTCAATACGATAGCCATAACATTCCAGTGGGTGTTCCAGCGGATAAGCGGTTACTTTGCGCAGGCCATCATCGAGAATTTCGCCAGCGCCAATTTCGACAATTTCCAGCGGATAATCGGTCCATGAGCCGCTAATCCGCAGCGCGGTTTCCACAAATTCACGGATACCTTGCGGACCATAAATCGTTAAGGGTTGGATAATGCCTGACATAGAACGACTGCACAGCAAGCCGGGTAAACCAAAAAGATGATCGCCATGAAGGTGACTGATAAAAATCTTGTCCAGTTTTCCAGGGTTAAAGGCGGTATGCAGTAGCTGATGCTGGGTGCCTTCACCGCAGTCAAACAACCAAAGTCCGCTCTGGGTCGGATGTTGCAGGTTAAGCAATATTGCCGTGACATTGCGCGTGCGGGTTGGCACACCGGCTGAAGTACCTAAAAAAATTAATTCCATGAGTTCATCACGTTTCAAAAAATATTCCGGCTAGTATAAGGCATACATCTAAAAGGAGAGCATTATGATTGAATGGCAAGATCTGCATCACTCTGAATTATCGGTTTCCCAGCTTTATGCCTTATTACAACTGCGTTGCGCGGTGTTTGTTGTCGAGCAGAATTGCCCTTATCAGGATATCGATGGTGATGATTTGACGGGGGATAATCGCCATATTCTCGGTTGGAAAAATGATGAACTGGTGGCGTATGCGAGGATTCTGAAAAGTGATGATGATCTTGAGCCGGTCGTTATAGGTCGGGTGATTGTCAGTGAAGCGTTGCGTGGCGAAAAAGTGGGGCAGCAGCTGATGAGTAAAACACTCGAAACATGTACGCGTCACTGGCCTGATAAACCTGTTTACCTCGGGGCGCAGGCGCATCTGCAAAACTTCTACCAAAGTTTTGGCTTTATCCCTGTGACGGAGGTCTATGAAGAAGATGGTATCCCACACATTGGGATGGCACGCGAGGTAATTCAGGCGTAATCAATAACCATTGTCTATAGTTAGTGACAGGTTTTACGCAAATGGAGAACGAGAATGTCTAATCAGTTTGGTGATACACGTATCGATGACGACCTGACGCTGCTTAGTGAAACACTGGAAGAGGTGCTCCGCTCCTCTGGCGATCCCGCCGATCAGAAATATGTTGAGCTGAAAGCGCGTGCAGAAAAAGCGCTGGATGATGTGAAAAAACGGGTTAGCCAGGCTTCAGACAGTTATTACTATCGGGCGAAGCAGGCTGTTTATCGTGCTGATGACTACGTCCACGAAAAACCCTGGCAAGGAATTGGGGTGGGCGCGGCCGTTGGGCTGGTATTAGGACTGTTGCTGGCACGCCGTTAAAACCTCCCTACACCGGGGTACTGCATTTTTTTTGTAGTACCCCGTATAATGTGAGGCTTTTAACAGGGAGAGGTCCGCGTGCAATCACTCACTACGGCGCTGGAAAATCTACTGCGCCTTTTGTCGCAAGAGATTCCAGCGACACCCGGCATTCGGGTTATTGATATACCTTTCCCTCTCAAAGATGCTTTTGATGCCTTGAGCTGGCTGGCCAGTCAGCAAACGTATCCGCAATTCTACTGGCAACAACGTAATGGTGATGAAGAAGCTGCCGTCCTAGGCGCGATTACCTGTTTTACGTCGTTGGACCAGGCACAACGTTTTCTTCGCCAGCACCCGGAACACGCCGATTTACGCATATGGGGGCTGAATGCGTTTGACCCGTCGCAGGGCAATTTACTTTTACCACGACTGGAATGGCGACGCTGTGGCGGTAAAGCCACGCTGCGACTGATGCTATTCAGCGAAAGCTCCCTTCAGCACGATGCGATAAAGGCAAAAGAATTTATCGCCACACTGGTGAGTATCAAGTCCCTGCCAGGGTTACATTTAACCACCACGCGAGAACAACACTGGCCGGACAAAACGGGCTGGACGCGATTAATCGAACTGGCAACGAAAACCATCACCGAAGGTGAACTCGACAAAGTGGTTATTGCTCGGGCGACTGACCTGCATTTCGCAAGTCCGGTCAATGCGGCAGCAATGATGGCTGCCAGTCGTCGGCTCAATCTGAACTGCTACCATTTTTACATGGCCTTTGATAGCGACAATGCTTTTCTTGGCTCTTCACCGGAACGGTTATGGCGGCGGCATGCCAAAGCGCTGCGTACTGAAGCGCTGGCGGGAACGGTAGCAAATCATCCTGATGATAAGCAGGCGCAGCAGTTAGGTGAGTGGCTGATGGCGGATGATAAAAACCAGCGCGAGAACATGCTGGTGGTGGAAGATATCTGCCAACGATTGCAGGCCGATACCCAGACGCTGGATGTTTTACCACCGCAGGTACTGCGTCTGCGTAAAGTGCAGCATCTGCGCCGCTGTATCTGGACTTCACTCAACAAAGCGGATGATGTGATCTGTTTACATCAGTTGCAGCCAACGGCTGCGGTTGCGGGCTTACCGCGTGACCTGGCGCGGCAGTTTATCGCCCGTCACGAACCGTTCACCCGTGAATGGTATGCCGGTTCCGCGGGCTATCTTTCGTTACAACAAAGCGAATTCTGCGTTTCCCTGCGCTCAGCAAAAATTAGCGGCAATGTCGTGCGATTATATGCTGGCGCGGGCATTGTCCGTGGCTCCGACCCCGAGCAAGAGTGGCAGGAAATCGACAACAAAGCGGCAGGGCTGCGTACTTTATTACAAATGGAAGAGTAATGAGTCGCATCATTACCGATTCATATCAATAATCTATTTTTGTAGCTCCTTATACTTAGCCGCAATATTGATACCGGACAAACTCATGTCAGTAAGCGCATTTAACCGACGCTGGGCGGCGGTCATTCTGGAAGCATTAACGCGTCACGGCGTCAGACACATCTGTATCGCCCCTGGCTCGCGTTCTACACCGTTAACGTTAGCGGCGGCGGAGAATTCCGCCTTTATTCACCACACCCATTTTGATGAGCGTGGACTGGGGCATCTGGCGCTGGGGCTGGCGAAAGTCAGCAAGCAGCCGGTGGCGGTGATTGTGACCTCCGGCACGGCGGTAGCAAATCTCTATCCGGCATTGATTGAAGCTGGGTTAACCGGAGAAAAACTGATCCTGTTAACCGCCGATCGCCCGCCGGAGCTCATTGACTGCGGCGCGAATCAGGCGATTCGTCAGCCGGGAATGTTCGCCTCTCATCCTACGCATAGCATTTCACTGCCGCGCCCGACACAGGATATTTCTGCCCGTTGGCTGGTCTCTACTATCGACCACGCCCTTGGTACGCTTCATGCTGGAGGAGTCCATATCAACTGCCCGTTTGCTGAACCGCTATATGGCGAGATGGACGACACCGGGCTTAGTTGGCAACAGCGTCTTGGCGACTGGTGGCAGGACGATAAACCGTGGCTGCGTGAAGCGCCTCGTCTGGAAAGTGAAAAACAGCGTGACTGGTTCTTCTGGCGACAAAAGCGCGGCGTGGTAGTTGCTGGTCGCATGAGTGCGGAAGAGGGCAAAAAAGTTGCTCTGTGGGCGCAAACTCTTGGCTGGCCGCTGATTGGCGACGTCCTGTCGCAAACCGGACAGCCGCTGCCGTGTGCCGATCTCTGGTTAGGCAATGCCAAAGCGACCAGCGAACTGCAACAGGCGCAGATTGTGGTGCAACTGGGCAGCAGCCTGACGGGCAAACGGCTCCTGCAATGGCAGGCAAGCTGTGAACCAGAAGAGTACTGGATTGTTGATGACATTGAAGGGCGACTTGATCCGGCACACCATCGCGGACGCCGCTTAATTGCCAATATTGCCGACTGGCTGGAGCTGCATCCGGCAGAAAAACGCCAGCCCTGGTGCGTTGAAATCCCGCGCCTGGCGGAACAGGCAATGCAGGCGGTTATTGCCCGTCGCGATGCGTTTGGCGAAGCGCAACTGGCGCATCGCATCAGCGACTATTTGCCGGAACAGGGGCAACTGTTTGTTGGCAACAGCCTGGTGGTACGTCTGATCGATGCGCTCTCGCAACTTCCGGCGGGTTACCCGGTGTATAGCAACCGTGGGGCCAGCGGTATTGACGGGCTGCTATCTACTGCCGCAGGCGTTCAGCGGGCCAGTGGCAAACCGACGCTGGCAATTGTGGGCGATCTCTCAGCACTTTACGATCTCAACGCGCTGGCATTATTGCGCCAGGTTTCCGCGCCGCTGGTATTAATTGTGGTGAACAACAACGGCGGGCAAATTTTTTCGCTGTTGCCAACGCCGAAAAGCGAGCGCGAGCGTTTCTATCTGATGCCGCAAAACGTCCATTTTGAGCACGCCGCCGCGATGTTTGAGCTGAAATATCATCGTCCGCAAAACTGGCAGGAGCTTGAAAAGGCACTTGCCGACGCCTGGCGCACGCCGACCACCACGGTAATTGAAATGGTGGTTAACGACACCGATGGTGCGCAAACCCTCCAGCAACTGCTGGCGCAGGTAAGCCATTTATGATCCTGCACGCGCAGGCAAAACACGGCAAACCAGGTTTACCCTGGCTGGTGTTTTTGCACGGTTTTTCCGGCGATTGCCATGAATGGCAAGAAGTGGGCGAGGCGTTTGCCGACTACTCGCGGTTGTATGTTGATCTCCCAGGTCACGGTGGTTCGGCAGCAATTAGCGTCGATGGATTTGATGATGTCACCGGCTTACTGCGTAAAACTCTGATTAGTTACAACATCCTTAACTTCTGGCTGGTGGGGTACTCGCTTGGCGGACGGGTGGCGATGATGGCGGCTTGTCAGGGGATGCCGGGGCTGAGTGGGGTTGTGGTCGAAGGCGGGCATCCGGGATTGCAAAGTGCTGAACAACGCACGGAACGTCTGCTTTCCGATCGCCAATGGGCGCAGCGTTTTCGCACAGAACCATTAACGGCGGTATTTGCCGACTGGTATCAACAGCCTGTCTTTGCCTCGCTCAATGACGATCAACGCCGGGAGCTGGTGGCGCTGCGTAGCCACAATAACGGTGTAACGCTTGCTACTATGCTGGAGGCCACTTCTCTCGCCGTCCAGCCTGATTTACGTGCTAACCTTAGCGCCCGCACATTTGCGTTTTATTATTTATGTGGTGAACGTGACAGCAAATTCCGCGCTCTGGCGGCGGAACTGGCTGCCGACTGCCATGTCATTCCTCGCGCCGGACATAACGCGCACCGGGAAAATCCCGCTGGCGTAATCGCAAGTCTGGCGCAGATCTTGCGTTTCTGACTAAAGGACACAATATGATTTATCCTGATGAAGCAATGCTTTACGCACCGGTTGAATGGCACGACTGCTCCGAAGGTTTCGAGGACATTCGTTATGAAAAATCCACCGACGGTATCGCAAAAATCACCATTAATCGTCCGCAGGTGCGCAATGCCTTTCGTCCTCTGACGGTAAAAGAGATGATCCAGGCACTGGCAGATGCGCGTTATGACGATAACATCGGCGTAATTATTCTGACTGGTGCAGGCGATAAAGCGTTCTGCTCTGGTGGCGACCAGAAAGTGCGTGGCGATTACGGCGGCTATAAAGATGATTCCGGCGTACATCATTTGAATGTGCTGGACTTCCAGCGTCAGATCCGTACCTGTCCGAAACCGGTTGTCGCGATGGTAGCGGGTTACTCCATCGGCGGCGGTCACGTTCTGCACATGATGTGCGACCTGACCATCGCGGCGGAAAACGCCATCTTCGGTCAGACTGGCCCGAAAGTCGGTTCCTTCGATGGCGGCTGGGGCGCTTCCTATATGGCGCGCATTGTTGGGCAGAAAAAAGCGCGTGAAATCTGGTTCCTGTGCCGTCAGTACGACGCGAAACAAGCGCTGGATATGGGCCTTGTCAACACCGTGGTGCCGCTGGCAGATCTGGAAAAAGAAACCGTGCGTTGGTGCCGCGAAATGCTGCAAAACAGCCCGATGGCGCTGCGTTGCCTGAAAGCTGCGCTGAACGCTGACTGTGACGGTCAGGCGGGTCTGCAGGAGCTGGCGGGCAATGCCACCATGCTGTTCTACATGACGGAAGAAGGTCAGGAAGGTCGCAACGCCTTCAACCAGAAACGTCAGCCTGACTTCAGCAAATTTAAACGGAATCCGTAATGCGTAGCGCGCAGGTATACCGCTGGCAGATCCCCATGGACGCGGGGGTGGTTCTGCGCGACAGGCGGTTAAAAACCCGCGACGGGCTGTATGTTTGCCTGCGTGAGGGCGAGCGCGAAGGGTGGGGAGAGATCTCCCCACTGCCGGGCTTCAGTCAGGAAACCTGGGAAGAGGCGCAAAGTGTGCTGCTTGCCTGGGTAAATAACTGGCTGGCAGGCGATTGCGAATTACCGCAAATGCCTTCCGTCGCCTTTGGCGTAAGCTGTGCATTGGCTGAGCTGGCAGACACGTTACCACAGACGGCAAATTTCCGTGCTGCACCGTTGTGTAATGGTGATCCTGACGATCTGATCCTCAAACTTGCCGATATGCCAGGTGAGAAAGTGGCGAAGGTCAAGGTGGGATTGTACGAAGCGGTGCGCGACGGCATGGTGGTGAATCTGTTGCTGGAGGCCATTCCGGATCTGCATTTGCGTCTTGATGCGAATCGCGCCTGGACGCCGCTGAAAGGCCAGCAGTTTGCCAAATACGTTAACCCGGATTATCGCGGCCGCATCGCGTTTCTCGAAGAACCGTGCAAAACCCGCGAGGATTCCCGCGCCTTTGCCCGTGAAACGGGTATTGCCATTGCCTGGGATGAAAGCCTGCGTGAGCCGGATTTTGCCTTTGTGGCGGAAGAAGGCGTGCGAGCGGTGGTGATCAAACCCACGCTCACGGGCAGCCTGGAGAAAGTGCGCGAGCAGGTGCAGGCGGCGCACGCGCTGGGGCTGACGGCGGTGATCAGTTCATCTATTGAGTCGAGCTTAGGCTTAACGCAACTGGCGCGGATTGCCGCCTGGTTAACGCCAGACACTATCCCGGGGCTGGACACGCTGGATCTGATGCAGGCGCAGCAGGTTCGTCGCTGGCCGGGTAGCACGCTGCCTTTTGTCGACGTTGATGCACTGGAGCGGTTGTTATGATCTTCTCTGACTGGCCGTGGCGTCACTGGCGGCAAGTGCGGGGAGAAGCCATCGCCTTACGTCTCAATGATGAGCAACTCAACTGGCGCGAGCTTTGTGTTTACGTCGATGAATTAGCCTCAGGCTTTGCGGCGCAGGGCGTGGTTGAGGGCAGCGGCGTGATGTTGCGGGCGTGGAATACGCCGCAAACGCTGCTCTCCTGGCTGGCGCTACTGCAATGCGGAGCGCGGGTGCTGCCCGTGAATCCACAGTTGCCGCAACCGTTGCTTGAGGAATTGTTGCCCAATCTGACGCTGCAATTTGCACTGGTGCCGGAAGGAGAAAACACGTTTCCGGCGTTAACTTCGCTGCACATTCAGCTGGTTGAAGGCGCACATGCCGCTGCGTGGCAGCCGACGCGTCTGTGCTCAATGACGTTAACTTCTGGCTCCACCGGGTTGCCGAAAGCCGCTGTTCATACTTATCAGGCCCATCTTGCCAGCGCCGAAGGGGTGTTATCGCTGATTCCGTTTGGCGATCACGATGACTGGTTGCTCTCTTTGCCGCTGTTTCACGTCTCCGGTCAGGGAATTCTGTGGCGCTGGTTATACGCTGGTGCGCGGATGACGGTACGTGATAAACAGCCGTTGGATCACATGCTGGCAGGCTGTACTCACGCATCGCTGGTGCCGACGCAGCTCTGGCGTTTGCTGGTTAACCGCAGTTCCGTTTCCCTGAAAGCAGTGTTGCTTGGCGGCGCGGCGATCCCGGTCGAGTTGACGGAACAGGCGCGCGAGCAGGGTATTCGTTGCTTTTGTGGCTATGGTCTGACCGAGTTTGCTTCCACGGTGTGTGCGAAAGAAGCCGACGGTCTGGCGGACGTCGGTTCGCCGCTGCCCGGTCGGGAAGTGAAAATCGTTAACGATGAAGTGTGGCTGCGGGCTGCCAGCATGGCAGAAGGTTACTGGCGTAACGGACAACTGGTGCCGCTGGTGAATGACGAAGGCTGGTACGCTACGCGCGATCGCGGCGAGATGCATAACGGTAAGCTGACCATTGTCGGACGTTTAGACAATCTGTTCTTCAGTGGTGGCGAAGGCATTCAGCCAGAAGAAGTCGAGCGCGTTATTGCTGCACATCCTGCGGTTTTGCAGGTGTTTATCGTTCCCGTTGCTGACAAGGAGTTTGGTCATCGACCGGTAGCGGTGGTGGAGTATGACCAGCAAACCGTTGATCTTGGTGAATGGGTGAAAGATAAGCTGGCCCGTTTTCAGCAACCGGTGCGTTGGCTGACGCTTCCACCTGAACTGAAAAACGGCGGTATTAAAATTTCACGTCAGGCGCTAAAAGAATGGGTGCAACGTCAGCAATAATTATTGACTCTCCATTTCACTTCTCATTTCTGCCATTCCATTGCCGTTGATGAAGAGTTTATCTGTTAATCTGTAAATTAATATGAAAACTCTTAGCAAACAGGATAATGCAATGGAATGGCTGGTCAAAAAATCGTGCTGCGATAAACAAGATAACAGACATGTACTTATGCTCTGCGATGCTGGCGGCGCGATAAAAATGATCGCCGAAGTGAAGAGTGACTTCGCCGTGAAAGTGGGCGATTTACTCTCCCCTTTGCAGAATGCGCTTTACTGTATTAATCGTGAAAAGCTGCACACGGTGAAGGTCCTCTCGGCAAGCAGTTACAGCCCCGATGAGTGGGAACGGCAGTGTAAAGCGGCAGGGAACACTCAGTAACGTTGTTTTGTCGTGGGCAGGAAAATCAACATCAACCCGCTCATAATACAAGCAACTCCCAGTAGTGCCTTCAGCGAAAAAGTTCCTTCCCAGCCGGGAAGTATCATTGATGCAATCCATACCAGCACATAGCTCATACTGAGCAAGGCATAGGCTTTGCTTAACGCAAGTTTATGTAGCGTTTTATACCAACAAAAAACGGAAAGCAGATAACCCAGCAGCCCGAGTAACAGTATCCGGGCATCCAGGCCAAAAGCTAACAGCGCCGCGATAAAATCCCATAAGTGCGTCATCGGCGGCAGATGACTCGCCGCATAACCCAGGCTTAATTGCGCAGCTGAGGCAATAATGACGCTGAATAATCCCCACATCAGGCCCATTACACCGTACTCCCGAGGATCACAATGCCGCCAATAATGAACGCCACCCCACACCAGTGACGCAGTGATACCGGCTCGTGCCACAGTTTTACTGCAGCCAGCGTCACCCAGACAAAATTCAGACTTAACATCGGGTAGGCAATGCCTACCGGTACGTTCTGCAAGACCAGCAGCCAGAGCACCATGGCAAGGCCAAGACAAGCCAGCGCCAGTCCCAGCCACAGCACGATATGTTTGCGCCGTTTGTTTATCGCCACAAAGCAGGTTGCTTGTTTCTGACACAACTGCCCGGCAACGCTAAGCAAGCTGGCAAAGACTAATGTTAGCCAGATCATTTGGGCCGATACTGAATGAGCACCAGACGCTCCTGACGATCGATGGCATCTGCAGGTGGAATGGCGAGACTGTTGACATCTTCATCGCGGTCAACCGAAAGCACGAGTGTAATAATCCCCTCCTGACGATGTTGATTAAGCCAGTTTGAGAACTCATCACCGCTGACAAATCTCCCTTTCGCATCCGGATAATTTAGGCCGTATTTCAATTCCCCTGTCTGGCGATACATGATGATGTCATCACGTCTCAGGCTCCATGCCAGACCAGCAGCAACGCCGACGCTATCGGTAAGAATATAGCGGCTTGGCTGCAGTGATTCTTGTGTCATCTCGACAAAAAATTGCGGATGTTTTCCTTCCATGACTCTGTCAGGAATTGAAAATCCTACCAGCAACGCCAGCCCCAGCGGGCAAAGCGCGGCAAAAGACCAGGTCTTTTCGACGTTTGTTAAGGTGTACCAGCCGAAAAATGCCCATAGCGAAAAAATCGACCATGCACAGAAGACTTTATAGCTCTCGAAGGTTTGCCACACCGGCGTGCTCATAGGTCCCCAGGGGGAGACCACAAACGTAGCAATAATGCCAGTGACGCCAAAAGCGATGTTAATCCAGCCATTAATCCGCAACGCCAGAGGATTATTTTTTGCTGCCAGCAAAGCGTAATGCGCCATCAGCATTGCCAGAGGTGCAAAGCAAGAAAGAATATAGGTGGGCAATTTGCCTTTGGCGACGGAGAAAAACAGCAGCGGCATTATCGTCCAGCTCAACAAATAGACGGTTGCGGAATGCTTGCGGTTTTTCCAGCCTGTGTACAGTGGTCCGGGGAGTAATCCCAGCCACGGCAGGCTACCGGCAATGATGACCGGCAAGTAGTACCAGAACGGAGCTCTATGCTGAGCATCATCCATTGCAAAGCGTTGAATATGCTCAACCCAGAAAAAATAGTGCCAGAAGTCAGGCTCCCGCTGCGCTATCGCCAGTCCCCAGGGGAGAACCGTCAGTACGCAACTGATAACCGCCAGCCAGCCGTAAATAAAGAGATCTTTCCAGCGTTTTTGCGTTGCAACCCATGGCAGCACGCTTAATACCGGCACGGCAAGGGCGAGAAAACCTTTGGTCATCACCCCCATGCCGCAGGTGATTCCCAGCAGTAAAAATCCCGCGCTTTTGCCTTTCCACGTCTGTGCCTGCATTGCCAGCCAGAAGCTGCACATTCCCGCCACCAGCCAGAATGCAATAAACGGATCGAGCACGGCATAAGTGCCAATGGCATAGACAATAAACAGTGAGAGATAAATCACTGCGGCGAGTAGAGCCAGACGTTTATCGCGCCATAAGCGCAGAGTAAACCAGGTCACCAGCGCGGCAGTTAACAGGGTCGCAAAGATAACGCCTGCCCGCACACCAAAGTTATTTGCGCCAAATAGCCATTGCCCAATACTGTTAATCCAGTATCCGGCAATGGGTTTTTCGAAATAACGTAGCCCTAACATATGGGGCACAATCCAGTCGCCGGATGCCAGCATTTCCCGACTGATTTCCGCATAACGCGTTTCATCTGGTTGCCAGAGCAGACGCGTGCTGATCGGTAACAGGTAATAGCAGGCAATAAACGCGAAGAGGCCGATAAGGTAACGTACCGATTTCATCAGCGACGACCCGCAACTTGTTGGCAACCCAGCCAGCCTTCACGTCCGGCAATTTTTCCGCGAACAACTTGCCCGAGCGGCAACGTCTCTGATAATAGTTCGCTTAAAGGGCAAAATATTACGCCTTCCTGGGTTGCACGTTTCAGGAGATCCACAAAATTATGCTGATAAGCACAGCCTTCAACTTCTGCATGAATGGTATAAACCGGCGTGCCTTTATCTCGTAGGATGCGGTTGAGTAGCCAACCGTTAAAATCTTCAGCTTTCACATCCCGACCAATCACTTCATCCCAGGTGGGTAAGGTCACCGGAATTTGCGCCGTGCCGGGTTTTCCTGTTTCGAGCAATGGACGAAACGGCATAGCCCCACGACAATCGCTGTTGTAGCGCAAATGGAACGCTTCTTTTGCTTCGATCACCTGCTGGTCGGCACGCCAGCCAGCGGCTGCGGAGCAGGTTACCGGTTGGCCGATAATTTCTTCCAGGGTGCGAAGGCCGCGTGCGATATCGTCGACCATTGTTTGCCGATCCCAGTTACTGCTATGGGCTTGCCAGGCATGGTGATCCCAGGCGTGCAGGCCGACTTCGTGATGTTTAGCCGCTTCACGAATGATATCGGCATTGGCATGACCAATCTCTTTACCTGGCCAGGCCGTACCTGCCAGTAAAATATCCCAGCCATAAAGCGATGCCGCGTTTGAGCGCAGCATCTTCCACAAAAACTGTGGCTTCACCAGTCGCCAGAGATGGCGGCCCATATTGTCCGGGCCGACGCTGAAAAAAATGCTGGCCTGAATATTATGCTTACTCAAGATTTCCAGCAGACGCGGCACGCCTTCACGGGTGCCACGAAAGGTATCGACATCAATGCGTAAGCCTACTTTTGTCATGATGGTTTATCCGTAAGCTCGACGGTGCGCAAGAAGAAATCCAGCGTTTCGTCGATGGTTTCCTGCATATCAATTTTGGGTTCCCAGTCCAGGCAGCGGCGGGCATTACGGATGCTTGGTTTACGATGCTCTACGTCCTGATATCCCTTGCCGTAGTAGCTGCTACTTTCGACAACGCGAAAGCCCGCAAACGGTGGGAAGTGATGGCGCAGCGGATGTTTTTCGAAGCTCGCCAGCAGCATCTCGCCCAGTTCCTCAATGCTCGCTTCGTTATCAGGATTGCCAATGTTGATAATTTCGCCGTCGCAGCGATTTCCCGCATTTTCGATAATGCGGTATAACGCCTCGATACCATCCCGAATATCAGTAAAGCAGCGTTTTTGTTTTCCGCCATCAATCAGCTTAATCGGTGAACCTTCTACCAGATTGAGAATGAGTTGCGTAATAGCGCGGGAGCTGCCAATTCGCGCTGCATTAAGGTTATCCAGTCGTGGCCCCATCCAGTTAAACGGGCGGAAGAGGGTGAACTGTAAACCTTCTTTTTCGCCATAGGCCCAGATCACTCGATCAAGTAATTGTTTAGATACCGAATAAATCCAGCGTGGTTTATTCACCGGGCCGACGATTAAATTAGAATGGTCCTCATCGAAGTATTTATCGCTACACATCCCATAAACTTCTGAAGTCGACGGGAAGATGATTCGCTTACGGTACTTCACGCAGTAGCGGATAATGCGCAGATTCTCTTCGAAATCGAGTTCAAATACGCGCAGCGGGTTGCGGGTATATTCAATCGGCGTGGCTATCGCCACCAAAGGCAAGACGACATCACATTTTTTGACGTGATACTCAATCCATTCGGAATGAATACTGATATCGCCTTCGACAAAGTGAAAATGCGGATGATTCATAAAACGGCTTATCGCATCGCTGCCAATATCCAGACCGTAAACTTCATAATGATCTTCGCGCAGCAGGCGTTCTGTCAGATGGTTGCCAATAAAGCCATTCACCCCGAGGATGAGTACCCGGGTACGGCGTCGGGCGGCACAGGCAGGCTGGCTATTCAAGCGTGAACCTTGCACCAGGCCCAGCGTCTGCGCTAATTGCGAGCCCTGCATAGTAATGCCGTCGCCCGCCTGTCCAGTGACGATTTCCAGCGCGCCATCGCCACAGGCAATCAGCAGTGGTGCAACAGAAATCACGCTCCCCGGCTGTGCTTTGCTGGCATGAGGATGAACACGCGACGACCAGACGGTGAATTTCTGATTGCCAACATAGCTGAAGGCATCCGGCCACGGATCGGCAACGGCACGCACCATGTTGTGCAGTACGGATGCCGGCTTATGCCATTCGAGGAAACTGTCATCCGGCGTTCTGCGACCAAAACAGGTGGCTTCGTTTTCGCGCTGGGCGATTTCCAGAATATTACCGTGTTTAATGGCGGGTAATGTCTGTTCCAGTAGCTGGCGCGCGGCATGACATAACTTATGATGCAGCGTAATGGCGATATCGTCTGGCGCAATGGCAATGCGCAGTTGCGCCACAATGGCCCCGGCATCGGCACGTTTCACCATTCGGTGCAATGTAACGCCCGTTTCCGTTTCACCGTTGACCAGCACCCAGTTCAGCGGCGCGCGACCACGATATTTTGGTAACAGCGAACCATGCAGATTAAATGCACCTGCGGGAGCGAGCTGCAAAATCTCGTCGCAAATAAGATGGCGATAATAAAAAGAGAAAATCACCTCTGGTGAGAGTTGGGCAATACGTTCCACCCACAGCGGATGATTAACGTTATCTGGCGCATAAACCGGAATGCCTCTTTCCGCCGCCAGACGAGCTACCGAACCATAAAAGGCCTTTTCACCGGGATTATCGGTATGAGTAAAAATAGCGCTAATTTCGTAACCGGCAGCCAGCAGGGCTTCAATACCGAGGCATCCCATATCGTGGTAGGCAAAAACGACGGTTTTCATTATTCATTTTCCTTGCTGGATGGACGGATAACTTGCTGAACAAAATAGCGGGGGCGGGCGCGGACATCGGTGTAGATCCTGCCGATATATTCACCGAGTAATCCCATGCCGATAAACTGAGCGCCAATAAAAGTAAACAGCACGGCAAATAGCATAAAGACGCCTTCTGCCGCCCATTGTGGTCCGAAGGTCAGGCGTAAAATCACCAGCAGCACCGCAATGCTAAAACCTCCAATCGCAATAATGCTGCCGAGCAGACTCAGCATACGTAGCGGCGTTGTGGTAAGGCAGGTCACCAGGTCGTACATCAAATTAATCAGGCGCATAAAACTGTATTTGGATTCACCAAACTCACGCTCGGCATGGTGCACTGGAATTTCAATGGCACGGCGGGCGAAGATATTCGCCAGAATCGGGATAAAGGTACTGCGTTCATGGCAGTGCAACATCGCATCGACAATATGACGGCGATAGGCGCGCAGCATACAACCGTAGTCACCCATCGCTTTGCCGGTGGTGCGCTGAATAAGCCGGTTAATCATCTTCGAAGCGGTTTTACGAAACCAGCTGTCCTGGCGGTTCTGGCGTACAGTCCCTACCACGTCGTAACCTTCATCGGCTTTTGCCACCAGACGGGGGATTTCCTCTGGCGGATTCTGGAGATCGGCATCGAGGGTAATAATTAAGTCGCCGGTGACGTGACTGAATCCCGCCATAATCGCTGAATGTTGCCCGTAATTGCGGTTAAGCAAAATAGACACAATATGGCTGCCCTCCGCTTGTGAGGCTTCGACCAGCATATGCGCGGAATTATCGCTACTGCCGTCATCAATCAGCAGGATTTCATACTCTTTCCCCAGTGATTCACAGGCTGCGGTGGTGCGCCTGATTAATTCCGGTAAGCTTTCCTGCTCGTTGTAAACGGGAATAACCACCGAGACTTTCTTAACAGGGTGGATTTCAAACATGGCTTATTGTCCTGCGAGTTGCTGAAGGGCTGTGATGACGCGGTCGGCATCGGCGGTGGTCATATCCGGGAACAGCGGCAACGAACAGATGCGTTCGCTATTCCATTCGGTATTCGGTAACGACAGCGTGGGAAAACGCTCGCGATAATATTTTTGTGTGTGAGCGGCGCGGAAATGTAACCCGGTACCAATGCCTCTTTCTTTTAACGCTTCCATCAACGCATCGCGACTGATACCACAACGTTGTTCATCGACACGAATAATAAACAGATGCCAGGCGTGAATGTGTGACCAGGCGGGAAGGCTTAATGGCTGAAAGGGGAGAGCTGCCAGTGCTTGCTGATATTGCTGGGCAATTTCGCGCCGACGGGTGTTGAGGTGCTCTAATTTGACTAACTGTGTCAGGGCAATCGCGGCGTTAATATCGGTCAGATTGTACTTATAGCCCGGCGTTAAGACTTCAGCCTGCGGTGCACGGCCCCAGGTATGTCTGTCATAGGCATCGACACCCAGACCGTGAAATTTCAGCATCCGCAGCTGGCGGGCAAGATTTTCATTATCAGTAACAATCAGGCCACCTTCCGCACAGGTAATATTTTTGATGGCGTGAAACGAAAAAATAGCGGTACCTTTTGCACCAATATGTCGCCCTTTGTAATACGTACCGACGGCATGGGCAGCATCTTCGATAACTGCGATGCCGTAACGTTCGCCAATGGCGCGAATGGCGTCAATATCTGCTGGCGCACCGGCATAATGCACCGGAATGATGGCTTTAGTGCGTGGCGTAATGGCTGCTTCGATCGTTTCAGGAGTGACCATCAGCGTATCGCGGTCGACATCCACCATTACCGGCGTTGCACCCAACAAGGAGATCATATTGAGGGTTGAAACCCAAGTCAGGGAAGGCGTAATCACTTCATCGCCCTTGCCAATTTCCAACGCCATTAGCGTGATATGCATTCCGGCGGTGGCTGAACTGACCGCGATGGCATGCTGATTTCCCGTCAACTGGCAAAAGGCTTGTTCAAGCGCCTGATTCTTCGGACCGGTTGTGATCCAACCGGATTCGAGAACCTCTTTAACTGCTGCGAGTTCCTCCACGCCCATTGCTGGTCGCGAAAAAGGCAAAAATTCTGACATTGCTTTTCCTTCCGCCATTGAATACCTGTCCACTTATATTTGCTATAAAGAGTGTTGTGTATATTTTGCCATTTGGAGTGAAATTCTAAGGATAGAATATTAACTTAACCTTAAGAAACTAATATTAGACGTAAATATTGAAATTTTTATATTTTTTCTTATTTAGGCTTTGCATTTGGCAAAATTTTGAGGCATTTTGCCGGCATCGTAGGATTTTTAATATTACACCAACTGCTAATTATCGCCAGAAATGTCGCTCAATTTCACGGTAATTGTCTGGTTGCGCTTGTCTATAGGTGGAGTTTACGTGTTAGCTTTTTGCCGCTCTTCGTTGAAGTCAAAAAAATATTTCATCATTTTACTGGCGCTCGCTGCAATTGCCGGACTGGGTACTCATGCCGCCTGGAGTAGCAATGGTTTGCCACGTATCGACAATAAAACGCTGGCCAGACTGGCACAGCAGCATCCGGTTGTCGTTTTGTTTCGCCATGCTGAACGTTGCGATCGTTCAACCAATCAATGCTTGTCAGATAAAACAGGTATTACGGTCAAAGGTACCCAGGATGCCCGTGAACTGGGCAACGCTTTTAGTGCTGATATCCCTGATTTCGATCTCTATTCCAGTAATACCGTCCGGACTATTCAGTCGGCGACCTGGTTTTCGGCGGGTAAAAAGCTGACGGTAGATAAACGATTTCTTCAATGCGGTAATGAGATTTATAGTGCAATTAAAGACTTACAACGCAAAGCGCCTGATAAAAATATCGTTATTTTTACCCATAATCATTGCCTGACATATATTGCTAAAGATAAGCGTGATGCGACATTTAAACCTGATTATCTGGATGGTTTAGTCATGCATGTGGAAAAAGGCAAAGTTTATCTGGATGGGGAATTCGTTAACCACTAAATTTTCAATCTGACAGCCAGTGATGGCTGTCATCATTGTTAAAGAAGACCTTTCAAACGTAACGTTTTTCGGGTGGCGACATTCAAATCATAGTGCGCCAGATCTTCAGGTTTTACCCACGCGTAGTCTTGAAACTCTTCGTTTATTTTCACTTCTCGGTTGGCAGAAACGCAGTCAAAAATCAGGTAAATCATATAAATCTCTTCCTTGCGACCATCTGCATACGTCTTGGTGCAAATATCATCGCTGAAGGTCCACGGCGTGATTTCTGTCAAAAGCAGCTGTTCTCCCAGCTCTTCGCGAATTTCGCGGCGTAGTGCCTCTTCAATTCGTTCGCCGGGCTCCACGCCGCCACCCGAAAGCGCCCATTGACCGGGGAAAACGCCGCGATCGTCGGCCATTTTACACAGCAAATAAGCACCATCATTTTGAATCAAAGGGCATACAATAGTCCGTTGTCGCACAGGGGTATTCCTTATAAATAAAAAGAAACCATGAGAATACGGTAACTCAGAAATATGTGAAAGTGACAGTAATCTCTTTTGCGATGATAACTGCACTTATTATTATTTTTGTGTGTATCGGTAAACTGTGTTTATTTTTTCGGCGTTTAATTATTTAAGAAGTATTTAGTTACAATAAGTGACTAGATCCCTTTTTTCGCTCATTGAATCCTCTGCGCCAGGCAGTACAATCCCGCAGCTTTGGGAATTTTGATTAATTGCTTGTGGGAAAGGGGATAATGAAAAAAATTGCGCTAGCAGGTCTGGCCGGAATGCTGTTGGTTTCTGCATCGGTCAATGCAATGAGCATCAGCGGCCAGGCGGGTAAAGAATACACCAATATTGGTGTCGGTTTTGGGACTGAATCGACGGGCCTGGCGTTAAGCGGTAACTGGACACATAACGACGACGACGGTGACGTCGCTGGCGTGGGGCTGGGGTTGAATCTGCCTCTCGGGCCGTTAATGGCGACCGTTGGCGGAAAAGGCGTTTACACCAACCCGAATTACGGCGATGAAGGTTATGCCGCAGCGGTAGGAGGTGGTTTGCAGTGGAAAATTGGCAACAGCTTCCGTTTGTTTGGCGAGTATTACTACTCTCCGGATTCACTCTCCAGCGGTATTCAAAGTTATGAGGAAGCGAATGCTGGCGCGCGTTACACCATTATGCGTCCAGTCAGTATTGAGGCGGGTTATCGCTACCTGAATCTGTCGGGTAAAGACGGTAACCGCGACAACGCCGTGGCTGACGGCCCGTATGTTGGGGTTAACGCCAGTTTCTGATCCCTTCCGGCGCGGCATTCTGTCGCGCCATTCAGTTTCTTACTACGTCTTATCTCCCTTTGCGTTATAGTGATTCGATAACAAAAGCAGGAGATAACCATGTTAAAAGTGGAAATGCTATCCACCGGGGATGAAGTGTTACACGGGCAAATCGTTGACACTAACGCTGCCTGGCTGGCCGATTTTTTCTTTCATCAGGGGTTGCCATTATCTCGCCGCAATACGGTGGGGGATAACCTTGATGACTTAGTCACCATTCTTCGCGAACGTAGTCAGCACGCCGATGTGCTGATCGTTAACGGCGGGCTGGGACCGACCAGCGATGATTTAAGCGCACTCGCCGCTGCGACAGCAAAAGGTGAAGGCCTGGTGTTGCATGAAGCCTGGCTCAAAGAGATGGAACGCTATTTCCACGAACGTGGACGAGTAATGGCACCGAGCAACCGTAAACAAGCGGAGCTGCCTGCCAGTGCTGAATTTATCAATAACCCGGTAGGCACCGCCTGTGGTTTTGCCGTGCAGCTTAATCGTTGCCTGATGTTCTTTACCCCCGGCGTACCGTCAGAATTTAAGGTGATGGTCGAGCACGAAATCCTGCCGCGCCTGCGCGAGCGTTTTTCTTTACCACAGCCGCCGGTTTGTCTGCGTTTAACTACCTTTGGTCGTTCGGAAAGCGATCTGGCACAAAGCCTGGACACTCTACAACTGCCGCCGGGCGTAACAATGGGCTATCGCTCCTCAATGCCTATCATCGAACTGAAACTCACCGGACCGGCAAGCGAGCAACAGGCGATGGAAAAACTGTGGCTGGACGTTAAACGTGTTGCCGGACAGAGCGTGATTTTCGAAGGCACCGAAGGACTGCCCGCGCAGATCAGTCGCGAATTGCAAAACCGCCAGTTCAGCCTGACGTTGAGCGAGCAATTCACCGGCGGTTTATTGGTTTTGCAACTTTCTCGCGCAGGTGCTCCATTGCTGGCGTGTGAAGTGGTTCCTTCACAGGAAGAAACCCTGGCGCAAACTGCGCACTGGATTACAGAACGGCGGGCCAACCATTTTGCCGGGCTGGCACTGGCTGTTTCGGGTTTCGAGAACGAGCATCTCAACTTTGCGCTATCCACGCCAGATGGCACTTTCGCTCTGCGTGTGCGTTTCAGCACTACGCGCTACAGCCTGGCTATCCGTCAGGAAGTGTGCGCAATGATGGCACTGAATATGCTGCGCCGTTGGTTAAACGGCCAGGACATCGCCAGTGAGCATGGCTGGATTGAGGTTGTTGAGTCCATGACCTTATCTGTCTGATTCCGCCACTCTGTGCCGGTTTACTGCACCGGCACATCCCCCATCCGGCAAAATTTGTCCAACCTGTTGTACTCAATAAGAAAAAATCCGTGCCGCTAATTCACAAATTTGTGCGTAATTTCTCCAGTCCGCTGGACGAGGAGCGGGATTTGATGCGCTTCACAATTTTACTCCCCCTGAGCAACGAGACTGATTCCAGTATCTAAGACTGGAGTCCAGTATGTTGGAATCAAGCAAAGTTCCCGCCCTGACACGGGCTATTGATATTCTCAATTTGATTGCCCGCATTGGCCCCTGTAGTGCTGCGACGATCATTGACACATTGGGGATCCCTAAAAGCACGGCCTATTTGCTGCTTAATGAACTCAGGCGTCAGCGTTTTCTTAGCCTTGATCACCAGGAAAATTTTTGTTTGTGGACCAGGCTGGTGGAGCTTTCCGGTCATGCGTTAAGCAAGATGGATCTCCGGGAACTGGCTCGACCGCGTTTGACGCAACTGATGGATACCACTGGGCTGTTATGTCACCTGGGGATTATTGATAACGGCAGCGCTTATTACATTTTGAAAGTGGAGTCATCAGCCACTATCAGCGTGCGTTCCCATGAAGGAAAAAGCCTTTCGCTTTATCGCTCCGGAATAGGTAAATGCCTGCTTGCCTGGCAACCTGCAGCTGTACAGCAAAGTATTATCGAAGGGCTGGTCTGGGAGCAGGCATTTTCTTTGTGGTATATGCGTTTCTGGGTGTTCCGGCGAATCTTTTGATGCGCAAACTGGGGGCAAGAACCTGGATTGGTACGACAACACTGCTGTGGGGATTTCTTTCGGCAGCCATGGCATGGGCCGATACTGAAGCGAAATTTCTGATCGTTCGCACTCTGCTTGGTGCTGCGGAGGCCGGGTTCTTCCCTGGTATGATTTATCTCACCTCGCAATGGTTTCCGCAGCGTAATCGCGCCAGCATTATGGGGCTGTTCTATATGGGCGCACCGTTGGCGTTAACACTGGGATCACCGCTTTCCGGCGCGCTGCTGGAGATGCATGGATTTATGGGGCATCCCGGCTGGTTCTGGATGTTTGTGATTGAAGGATTGCTGGCAGTCGGCGCTGGGGTATTCACATTCTTTTGGCTTGATGACACGCCGGAGCAGGCACGTTTTCTGAGTAAAGAAGAAAAAACGTTGCTTATCAACCAACTGGCAAGTGAAGAACAACAGAAAGTGACTTCTCGACTGAGCGATGCGCTGCGTAATGGGCGAGTCTGGCAACTGGCGATTATCTACCTGACCATTCAGGTGGCGGTTTACGGATTAATTTTCTTCCTGCCGACGCAGGTTGCTGCATTGTTGGGGACAAAAGTGGGCTTTACGGCGTCGGTGGTCACCGCCATTCTGTGGGTCGCGGCCTTGTTTGGGACCTGGCTTATTCCGCGCTATTCCGATAAAACCGGCGAGCGGCGTAATGTCGCGGCGCTGACATTACTGGCGGCAGGCATTGGTATTGGTCTCTCCGGGCTGCTTTCTCCAGTACTGGCGATCGTTGCGCTGTGTGTTGCAGCCATCGGGTTTATTGCCGTACAGCCAGTGTTCTGAACGATGCCGACACAGCTTCTTTCCGGTACGGCGCTGGCTGCGGGGATTGGTTTTATAAACCTGTTTGGTGCAGTGGGCGGGTTTATTGCCCCGATCCTGCGCGTGAAAGCAGAAACGTTATTTTCCAGCGATGCGGCGGGATTACTGACGCTGGCAGCGGTGGCGGTCATCGGTTCGCTGATTATTTTCACTCTGCGTGTAAATCGCACTGTTGCGCAGACCGACGTGGCACATCATTAAATAGTTAAGGAACACGATGAACGCATTATTAACCAATCCCTTTAAAGAACGTTTACGCAAGGGCGAAGTGCAAATTGGTCTGTGGTTAAGCTCAACGACTGCCTATATGGCAGAAATTGCCGCCACTTCCGGTTATGACTGGTTGCTGATTGACGGGGAGCATGCGCCAAACACCATTCAGGATCTTTATCACCAGCTACAGGCGGTAGCGCCCTATGCCAGCCACCCCGTGATCCGTCCGGTGGAAGGCAGTAAGCCGCTGATTAAACAAGTCCTGGATATTGGCGTGCAAACTCTACTGATCCCAATGGTCGATACTGCCGATCAGGCACGTCAGGTGGTGTCTGCCACGCGCTATCCTCCCTACGGTGAGCGTGGTGTTGGGGCCAGTGTGGCACGGGCTGCGCGCTGGGGACGCATTGAGAATTACATGGCGCAAGTCAACGATTCGCTTTGTCTGTTGGTGCAGGTGGAAAGTAAAACGGCACTGGATAACCTGGACGAAATCCTCGATGTTGAAGGGATTGATGGCGTGTTTATTGGACCTGCGGATCTTTCTGCGTCGTTGGGCTACCCGGATAACGCCGGGCACCCGGAAGTGCAGCGAATTATTGAAACCAGCATTCGGCGGATCCGCGCTGCGGGTAAAGCGGCTGGTTTTCTGGCTGTGGCTCCTGATATGGCGCAGCAATGCCTGGCGTGGGGAGCGAACTTTGTCGCTGTTGGCGTTGACACGATGCTCTACAGTGATGCCCTGGATCAACGACTGGCGATGTTTAAATCAGGCAAAAATGGGCCACGCGTAAAAGGTAGTTATTGATATCAAAGGCCCATGGGGATCGGCTGTGGGCCTGTGTTAATTAGTGGTTATTCGCTGCCAGATCGGCTTCGCTTAGCTGAGTGGCCGCGAGCACCTGATCACGATCAATGCCCTGCTCCAGCATGCGCAAAGCAATTTTAATGGCTTGTTCATGCATGCCTTCCTGCAAACCTTCTAATTTACCTTCTTGCCAGCCAATTTGATGTCCTTCCTGCCGTAGCCGTTCAGCAATAGTCATTAATCTCTCCTTTTAATGACAGTTCGGAATATCAGCATCAGTGAGTTGGGTTGTCGCCAGCACAATCTCACGTTCAAAGCCCTGCTCCAGCATGCGCAAGGCAATTTTAATCGCTTGCTCATGCATGCCTTCCCGCAAACCTTCTAATTTACCTTTCTGCAAACCCTCCAATTTACCTTGCTGCAAACCTTCTAATTTACCTTCCTGCCAGCCAATTTGATGTCCTTCCTGCCGTAGCCGTTCAGCAATAGTCATTAATCTCTCCTTTTGTAGTGGTGAACGTTCGGCAATCTCCTGAATAAAGCGGGTGAAACGGGAGGTATCGCCGCATTGCAGCAGATAATTAAACAGTGTTTGTAGCTGGCTGTCATTAGTGAAGCCTCTAACCAAAAGCGTGGTGATCCTGTCGACCATACCGATTAAATCGCGGTCGCGAATATGCTTTTGAATCAGTTCCAGCAGAGCTATACGCCGATGTTGCATGATCTCATCGTCAGGTACGATGGTGATATCCACCAACGGAAAAGCTTCGGTGTACAACTGCCGGGCAAGTTGCGGATCGTCAAACTCATCCAGCCAGTTGAGTGAGTACGGGTAGGGCGAGGTTTCGCCATGATAAAACAGCAATGGCACCACCAGCGGAACTCTGTCATAGCCTTTATCCAGGTGACGTTGCATGGCGGCAGTGGCATAGCGCATTAGTCGAAAAGCCATATTCTTTTCTGCAGAACTTTGATGTTCAATCACGCAGTAGATATAGCCGTCACCGTCGCTGGTTTCCACCGACCACAAAACATCCGAGTAGTAAGCGCGTAAATTTTTTTCAATAAAGCTGGCGGGTTCCAGACGTAAAGTTTGCAGGTTGCAAAGCTTGCGCAGCGGCTCTGGCAGATGTATTTCGAGAAAATCTCGCGCCGTATCGGGCGAGAACATAAAGGTTTTAAATACCGCATCATGCGGGGAGGAGGTTGTTGATTCGATCATGGTTGTCCGTCACCTGATATTTATGATGACGCGACATTACGGTTATCCCAGGCCTTTGACATCTGCCAGTTTCAGCCTTTGCGAGACGTTTTCAGAGGAATTTTCACTGCGTTGCAACGTATACATTGAGCGCGGAATCATGCACGCAAAAATGCCCGGTAACCACATGCTTACCGGGCATCAGATGGGAGTTTAAGCCAGCGCCTGGGCCAGTAGCGTAATCGGATGTTCGCAGCGAAGACTTGTGGACATCTCAATCTGCCATTTGCAGGTTTCGCAGTCGGTAACCACCAGATCTGCGCCGCTTTCTTCTATCTGACGGAACAGTGGTGCGCCGATGGCTTGTGAGGTGGGGTAGTTCTCTTTTTTGAAACCGTAAGTACCCGCAATACCGCAGCACTGGGAATCCAGCACCGTTAACTCAAGCCCCGGGATTTTACGCAACAGCTCCAGGGTGTAGAGCGTCCAGCCCATTTTTTCCATATGGCACGGAGTGTGATAAACCACTTTCAGCGGCAGCGGTTTCAGCGGTAACGTTTTGCCTTCGTCCAGCTTGCGCCACAGCCAGCGGGTCGCCAGTTCGATGTGATCGCGTAAGCCTTTGTTGTCGACATTCAGCACTTCCGGGTATTCGTCGCGCAGGGCAAATGTACAGGTTGAGGAGGTGGCAATCACCGGAATGCCTTTTACTCCCACTGCTTCGCGGATCGACTCTACATTTGTGATTGCCTGTTTACGTGCTTTGTCGGTAAAGCCGTTGGCGATCAGCGGTACGCCGCAGCATTTTTCTTTGCTGAGCAGTTGTACACCGGTACCCATTGCGTTGAGCACTTTAATTAAATCTTTGCCTAACTGCGGATGGTTGTAGTTAACGAAGCAGCCGTGAAAGAAAGCGACCTGGTCTTTATACTGCGCTTGCTGAGCCGCCACGCTGCGATACCAGCGACGAAACGTGCCGAAGGAGTATTTCGGTAGCGTGCGGCGATGATCGATTTTTAACGCCGCATCAAGCAACTGCCGCACCGGTTTCAGCGAGGTAGCGGTGTTGACGATTGGTGCGAACGGCGTGGAAACGCTACCCATCAGGTCTGTATGGCTTAAAACAAAATTGCGCAGCGACGGGCGCGTGGTGTCATATTTCGCCCGTGCACGCTGGATGATATCGCCAATCTTCACATCGGACGGGCAGGCGACTTCACAACGTTTGCAGTTGATGCAATATTTCAGTGCCTCGTCATACAGTGCGCCATCTTTCAAACGCAGACGCTCGCCATCCGGCCCGGCTTGTTTTGGCCCCGGATATCCCGGATTCACCCGGCTCACCGGGCAGGCGGTGGTGCAGACGGTGCACTTAATGCAGTTTTCGAAGCTGGTGTCGTTCATTGTTGGCCTCCTGCGCGTTGGGCAATCTGTTGAGCGGCATGTAAAGCACTGACGGCACAAACACCGCCGCCGCATCCCTGGGCGATGGGATCAAATCCGCCCAGCACCGAACCGATGGCAAACAGGTTCTCAATGGTTTGCCCTGCCTGCGACGGGCGTAGTGCCTCATCAGTGGTTACACCGAACTGCTGCCATGGTTGCGGCGCAAAAAAATCGCCCTTATACCATTCACCCCGCGTGGCGGTTTGTAGCACATCAAGGCCGAGAATCGGCTCTCGAATGCCGTTACGTTCCGCCACCAGTCCGCCGCTAAAGAAACTGCCGCTGGCGAGCACGGCAAAGCGTGGACGCAGCGGGATATCGGCGTGATTGCGCGTCCAGATTTCATTTACTACGCCATTTTTACAGGTCACTTTTTTCACTTCATCGCCTGGCATCCACACGCCACCCTGGCGCACAAACTGGCGCTGTAACTGGTTTTGCAGACGAATGCCCAGCACGGAAGGCGGCAGCGTTGGCAAAAGCATCAGTGAACAAGGTAGTTTTTCATTCAACCAATGCCACAGTTTGTCATCGGCCAGGCCGAAGCAGGCGGGCATCAGGATCATTTCGCAGGTATTGGCGACAGGAATAAGCGCATCAAGTAACAGCGGCCAGTTTTCTTCATCATCAAGGAAACGGGCGATATTCACCGCGCGAAACTCGGTGGCGTTGTTGCGCAGCACATCCAGTTCCGGCAGTTCAATTTCTGCGGTTTCAACGGCAAGGTCGAGTTCGCGCAACGAAGCCGCCGCAAGATGCGCCTGAAAATCCATCAGACCGCTAATTCCTACTACACATATTTTCTTCGCGGGCAGCGGCCAGACGGGGACTTCTGGCGCACTTAGCCAGGTTGAGCGCAGAGTGCCGAGAGGCGTAACCCGCTGGTGGGCCAGTTCTACGCTGCCCTGTAATTGCGCACCGCTTTCAGCGATTAATGCCTGCGCCTGGCAAGCGAGATCGAGTACGCGTTGTGGCCCTAGAAGAGTGTAAGGATGGGCAGGTGCCTGCTGACGCAAAGATTCCAGTCCACTGTGAATGTCTGTCACCGGTTGGCCATCTGGCAGATGGCTCAGCAAATCCAGCGATCCAGATGAGAAATGGAGCGCGCTTTGACCACGAGTGACAATGGCACAGCGCAGGCCGTGTTTTTGCAGTTGCAGGCCACAGAGTAATCCGGCGAGGCCGCCGCCCATAATGACAGTATCAAAGCGCATCTTTCTGCTCCTTCTCCAGACCACACAGTCCCTGATAAACCCAGCGGGTAAATTCGCTTTCGCGCAGTGCGTCTCCCCATGCTATGGGTTGCACGCCTTTCCAGCGTTCGTTTAGGAAGGTGGAAAGTTGCTCGATAGATTGCGCGGACGTCGTGACGTTAAACCGTTGCAGCAGTCCGGCAGCGCGGCAGGCGCAGAGTTCGCCCTGGCAGGTACCCATCCCCACACGGGTACGACGGCGTAAATCCAGCAGGCTATTAACGTTTAAATTTTCTACCGCGTACTGCACTTCACCCGCAGTTACCGCTTCGCACTCACATACCAGGCTACGGTGCAGACGGCCTTCGCTCAGCCAGGCAGGCGTGCGATCGCCATGACGATAAACCGCAGAACCGCGCAGCGGGGCAGGTAGGGAGATGACTTTACGCAAGGTAACTTCAGCGGGTTCCTGTGAACCAGGAAGTGCCAGATCGGCGGTCGTACAGGGGCGCGTGTTGCCCAGTTTACGGCATACGGCGTCGGTAGCCCATTCCGCCATCAGCCGATAGGTCATCAGTTTGCCACCGGTGATGGTGATAAATCCGTCCAGACCATCGCGTTCAGCATGATCGAGCAGCACGATGCCGCGGCTGACGTTACGCCCGCTCGGGTCATCATCGCTGGCGACCAGTGGACGCACGCCAGAGTAGGCCCGCAAAATGCGCGTTTGCGCCATCACGGGGGCCAGTTTTTCCCCTTCACGCAGCAGAATATCAACCTCTTCTGCCGTCACTCGATTATCGTCAATCTCGTTGTAATCAATACGTAAAGAGGTGGTGCCAATCAGCGAAATGGTATCGCCAGGCACCAGAATATCGGCGTCGGAAGGTTTACGGCAGCGGTTGATCACATGCTGGTTAATGCGGTGATCCATGATCAGCAGCGATCCTTTCGCCGGGAACATGCGAATGCGCAGATCGGCATATTCGGCAATGTGTTGCCCCCAGATCCCAGCGGCATTAACCACGACAGGTGCATGAAGGGCCTGAGTTTCGCCGGTGAGATGGTTACGTACACGAACACCGCACACCGTCGCGCCTTCACGAATCAGCCCCGTGACTTCATGAGCGGTAAGGATAACAGCACCGTGTTCTTTGGCATCCAGCATGTTTGCTGCGGTCAGACGAAATGGATCAACGGTGCCATCCGGAACTTTCACCGCGCCAATCAGTGCCGGGTTAACGGCAGGTTCGATAATGCGCGCTTGCTGCGGGTCTATAGCTTCTGCGCTGATCCCTGCTTCTTCGCAGGCGCGAATAAAAGTGGCCTGGAAGGAGAGGTCATCTTCCGGCAGGGTGATAAACAGGCCGTTGGTTGGTTCAACGCAGTGACGTGCAATGCGTTTCAGGATCTGGTTTTCACTAATGCATTCGCGGGCCGATTCCGCATCGGTTACCGCATAGCGCGCACCGCTGTGCAGCAGGCCGTGGTTACGCCCGGTGGCACCGGTTGCGATGTCGTGGCGCTCAACCAAAATCACGCGCAGCCCGCGCAGGGCACAGTCGCGGGCAATTCCGGCTCCCGTTGCGCCGCCGCCAATGATAATCACGTCACTTGATTGCGAGTCGCGAGTTTTCATTGTTATCCCTCTGAAGTTCGTTTTTTACCATTTAGCCATAGTAAAAACATGAATTGTTTGATTTCGCGCATATTCGCTCATAATTCGAAAGTGAAACGTGATTTCATGCGTCATTTTGAACATTTTGTAAATCTTATTTAATAATGTGTGCGGCAATTCACATTTAATTTATGAATGTTTTCTTAACATCGCGGCAACTCAAGAAACGGCAGGTTCTCTCACTGAATCAGGCTGTTAATCATAAATAAGACCACGGGCCACGGAGGCTTTCAATGTTGAGTATTTTTAAACCAGCGCCACACAAAGCGCGCTTACCTGCCGCGGAGATCGATCCGACTTATCGTCGATTGCGCTGGCAAATTTTCCTGGGGATATTCTTTGGCTATGCTGCTTACTATTTGGTTCGTAAGAACTTTGCGCTTGCTATGCCTTATCTGGTTGAGCAGGGATTCTCACGCGGTGATTTAGGTTTTGCCCTTTCGGGGATCTCGATTGCTTATGGATTTTCGAAATTCATCATGGGTTCGGTATCGGATCGCTCGAATCCGCGCGTTTTCCTGCCCGCAGGTTTGATTCTGGCGGCGGCAGTGATGTTGTTTATGGGCTTTGTGCCATGGGCGACGTCGAGCATTGCGGTGATGTTTGTACTGTTGTTCCTCTGCGGTTGGTTCCAGGGGATGGGGTGGCCGCCGTGTGGTCGTACTATGGTGCACTGGTGGTCGCAGAAAGAACGTGGCGGCATTGTGTCAGTGTGGAACTGTGCGCACAACGTCGGTGGTGGTATTCCGCCGCTGCTGTTCCTGCTGGGGATGGCCTGGTTCAATGACTGGCACGCGGCGCTCTATATGCCCGCTTTCTGCGCCATTCTGGTGGCATTATTCGCCTTTGCGATGATGCGCGATACCCCGCAATCCTGTGGTCTGCCGCCGATCGAAGAGTACAAAAATGATTATCCGGACGACTATAACGAAAAAGCGGAACAGGAGCTGACCGCGAAGCAAATCTTCATGCAGTACGTGCTGCCGAACAAACTGCTGTGGTACATTGCCATCGCCAACGTGTTCGTTTATCTGCTGCGTTACGGCATCCTCGACTGGTCACCGACTTATCTGAAAGAGGTTAAGCATTTCGCGCTGGATAAATCCTCCTGGGCCTACTTCTTCTATGAGTATGCGGGTATTCCGGGCACCCTGCTGTGCGGCTGGATGTCGGATAAAGTCTTCCGTGGCAACCGTGGGGCAACCGGCGTTTTCTTTATGACACTGGTGACCATCGCGACTATCGTTTACTGGATGAACCCGGCAGGTAACCCAACCGTCGATATGATTTGTATGATTGTTATCGGCTTCCTGATCTACGGCCCTGTGATGCTGATCGGTCTGCATGCGCTGGAACTGGCACCGAAAAAAGCGGCAGGAACGGCAGCGGGCTTTACCGGTCTGTTTGGTTACCTGGGCGGTTCGGTGGCGGCGAGCGCGATTGTTGGCTACACCGTGGACTTCTTCGGCTGGGATGGCGGCTTTATGGTAATGATTGGCGGCAGCATTCTGGCGGTTATCTTGTTGATTGTTGTGATGATTGGCGAAAAACGTCGCCATCAGGAATTACTGCAAAAACGCAACGGAGGCTAATGGCATGAAATTGACGCTGAAAAACCTTAGCATGGCGATCATGATGAGCACTATAGTCATGGGAAGCAGTGCAATGGCGGCGGACAGCAACGAAAAAATAGTCATCGCCCATCGCGGTGCCAGTGGATATTTGCCGGAGCATACGCTGCCAGCAAAAGCGATGGCGTATGCGCAGGGAGCGGATTATCTGGAACAGGATTTGGTGATGACCAAAGACGACCATCTGGTTGTTCTGCATGACCATTACCTCGATCGTGTTACTGATGTTGCCGATCGTTTCCCGGATCGGGCGCGCAAAGACGGTCGTTACTACGCGATAGATTTCACGCTGGATGAAATTAAGTCGTTGAAATTTACCGAAGGTTTCGATATTGAAAACGGTAAAAAAGTGCAGACTTATCCAGGGCGTTTCCCAATGGGTAAGTCCGACTTCCGGGTGCACACCTTTGAAGAAGAGATTGAATTTGTTCAGGGGTTAAATCACTCTACCGGGAAAAATATCGGTATCTATCCAGAAATCAAAGCGCCGTGGTTCCATCATCAGGAGGGGAAGGATATTGCGGCAAAAACGCTGGAAGTGCTGAAGAAATATGGTTACACCGGTAAAGACGATAAAGTTTATTTGCAATGTTTTGATGCTGATGAGCTGAAGCGTATTAAGAATGAGCTGGAACCCAAAATGGGCATGGATCTCAATCTGGTACAGCTGATTGCCTATACCGACTGGAATGAAACGCAGCAGAAACAGCCGGACGGAAGCTGGGTTAATTACAACTACGACTGGATGTTTAAGCCGGGTGCCATGAAACAGGTGGCGGAATATGCAGATGGTATTGGTCCGGATTACCATATGTTGATTGAGGAGACATCGCAGCCGGGTAATATCAAACTCACTGGCATGGTGCAAGATGCTCAGCAGAACAAGCTGGTAGTGCATCCTTATACCGTGCGGTCAGATAAACTGCCTGAATACACAACTGATGTGAATCAGTTATATGATGCTCTGTATAACAAAGCGGGTGTAAATGGGTTGTTTACTGATTTCCCTGATAAAGCGGTTAAATTCCTGCATAAAGATAATTAATGACACAGGCATCCGGGAAGGCAAAACCTGACCGGATGCCCTTTTCACAATATGCCTTTGACCACCAGGGTTTCCATACACATTTGCAATAAAAACAATGGGCTGCCTTCTACCGGAGCCTCTTTGACCAGCAATGAAATTTGCCGATAAAACGTCGGCTCCAGCGGGACAGAGCATAACTCACCGGCGACGGCTTTCAGCGTCAGCTCCGGTAACAGAGCAATTCCTAATCCCTGGCGAATAAAACTTATTGCCGTATCTGGATGGTTAAATTCATATTTAATGACCGGCGTAATATTCTTTTCCTTAAATAACGCCATAATGCTTAATTCATAACGCCCCTTACTGATAATGAGCGGTTCTCCCACCAGTTCTTCCACCGATATAGCGTTATTTTTTGCCAGGGGATGAGCATCTGGCAGCACCACGGTAAATTTATCCTGATATACCGGGACGGAATACATTTCGGTTACCGGAAAATGGACAAAACCGGCATCGATAGTTTCGTTTTGCACCGAATCAATAATTTCACTGCTGTTCTCTTCGTAAGGAATGATTTTTATCTGCGGATGATAAGTTTCAAAATAGCGAATAATACCCGGTAAAATACACGCGCAGGCGCTGGGAAAGCAGCCGATGCGCAGCGTTCTGGTCGGGTTATGTTTTTCCTGCTCGGCAATTTCTTTCACAGCGTTCACTTCACGGGTAATCGCCCGCAGATGGCTTGCGATGCGTGAGCCGGCGTCAGTCAGCTGCAGTGCTTTTCGCCGCTCGCGGATCAGGATCTCTACGCCAAGCTCTTGCTCCAGGGTGGCAATGGCCTGGCTTACGGCGGATTGCGTCATAAACAGGCGCTTACTGGCTTCGGTAAAGCCGCCATAATCCAGTACGGCGAGCAGGGTGTGGATTTGGGTTAGTGTCATTAGTAATATCTAATTAATATGATTAAAACGATTAATTTCTCTTATAGAGTGCATCCATTTATACTCTATTTCTATCGAGTAAATCACATTTTGACGCACCTGTAGTGGTTCAGCCTGTGATGCTGAGCGGTGTCCTTGTGCGCCATTTGAACGGGTCGTTTAGTATGAAAGAAAAATTATGGACGAAAGATTTTTGGGCAATCACCATTATTAGCTTTATTATCTTTTTCGTCTTTTATGTGTTGCTGACCTTATTACCTATTTATATCTCCGATCGTCTCCATGCATCCCCTGATAAAGCTGGTCTGCTGGTGACATTATTTTTAATTGCGGCGATTGTTATTCGCCCCTTTGCCGGGAAATGGGTGGGTAAATATTCGAATAAAACTATTCTGGTGCTCTCTTCTCTGGCCTTTTTGGTGGTCACTGCGCTGTATCCTTTTTGCCACTCAATAGAATCACTGCTTTTTATTAGGGTGCTTCATGGTATTACCTTCGGGGTTATCACAACGGTAAAGGGAACGATTTCCGCGCGGCTGATCCCGGCCTCCCGACGTGGGGAGGGCATCAGTTTTTTCTCTCTGGCAATGGGGCTGGCAATGGTGGTCGGGCCGTGGATTGGCCTGAATATGGCGCGCTGGGAGGCCTTTAATATGGCTTTCTGGTTATGTACTGGCGTTGCGGCGGTGGGGATTATCCTGTCGCTGATTATGACCGTGCCGCCGGTTATCAGCCATGCCGACGGTTCAAAGCCAAAGATGGGCTTCGCCGCCATGTTCGATCGCGCGGCATTGCCGTTTGCCATGGTTACATTCTTTATGACCTTTTCGTATGCCGGGGTTTCTGCCTTTCTGGCGCTTTACGCCCGCGAACTTAATCTGATGTCGGCGGCCAGTAATTTCCTGCTCTGCTACGCCATCTTCCTGATGATCTGCCGTACCTTCACCGGTAATGTTTGCGACAAAAAAGGCCCGAAATATGTGGTTTACCCCTGCCTGCTGTTCTTTACGGTTGGGCTGGTGGTTCTCGGCTACACCCAGGGCAGCGTAATGATGGTCGTTTCTGGCGCGTTGCTTGGTATCGGGTATGGTTCCGTGACGCCAGTTTTTCAGACGCAGATTATCAGTTCAGTGGAACCGCATAAAATCGGTGTCGCAAACTCCCTCTTCTTCAATGCGATGGATGCAGGCCTGGCGCTGGGAGCCTGTGTGATGGGGATGATGGTTGCACATACTGGCTACCGAATGATTTATCTGCTGGGCGCACTATTAGTGGTAGTGGCTGGTGGAGTCTATGCGCTGCAAATGAAGGGTAAAAGCGGTGTCGCGCTAGTAGTGGCAAAAGAAATTCATTAATACGACACGTTTCATTAAGATTTTTCGCAGGTAACCACCTATAGTCATTGTCGTTAATAAAAAATGACAGGCGATAGGGTATGGCAGTTTCAGCAAAGCACGACGAATTTAATCACTGGTGGGCAACAGAGGGCGACTGGGTTGAAGAGCCTAACTATCGCCGTAATGGTATGAGCGGGGTGCAATGCGTCGAGCGCAACGGCAAAAAGCTATATGTAAAGCGCATGACGCATCATCTGTTTCATTCCGTACGTTATCCTTTCGGCCGACCAACGATTGTCCGTGAGGTTGCGGTAATTAAAGAACTGGAACGGGCCGGTGTCATCGTGCCGAAGATCGTTTTTGGTGAAGCGGTGAAAATTGAGGGGGAATGGCGCGCGTTGCTGGTGACTGAAGATATGGCGGGGTTCATCAGCATTGCTGACTGGTATGCCCAGCATGCAGTAACGCCTTATTCTGACGAAGTACGGCAAGCCATGTTGAAAGCAGTGGCGCTGGCGTTTAAGAAAATGCATAGCGTTAATCGTCAGCATGGCTGTTGTTATGTTCGCCATATCTATGTGAAAACAGAAGGTAAGGCAGAAGCTGGTTTTCTTGATCTGGAGAAAAGTCGTCGCCGCTTGCGTCGCCATAAAGCGATTAATCATGACTTCCGCCAGCTGGAAAAATATCTGGAGCCGATCCCCAAAGCGGACTGGGAGCAGGTAAAAGCGTATTACTACGCCAGGTAATCGTTGTAGGCCAGATAATACGCGTAAGCGTCGTATCTGGCACTACAACCAATTCACATCTCGATTTCAATATCGCCTTTTGCCCGGCAACAACAGGGCAAAATTTCCCCCGGCTGAATAAAGGCTAACGGTTCGGCAATCCAGTCCACCTGGCCTGCAACCAGGCGTGTGCGACAGGAGCCGCAGTAACCTTCGCGGCACTGGTACTCAACCGCCACATTGTGGGATTCCAGCGCCGCCAGAAGGGAAGGGTGTTCATCCTGGCACAGCAGTTGTGTGCCAGTGATGCGCAGGGTAACGCGGGCCATCAGAGCTGGAAGTTACTCAAATCGTCGGTGTCCACTTCCGAGTCAATCTGCCCGACCAGATAAGAACTCACCTCCACTTCCTGTGGAGCAACCTGCACGTTATCAGACACCAGCCAGGTGTTGATCCACGGGATCGGGTTGGAGCGCGTCTGGAACGGCAGATCCAAACCGACTGCCTGCATGCGGATATTGGTGATGTATTCAACGTACTGGCAGAGAATGTCTTTATTCAGACCAATCATCGAACCGTCACGGAACAGATAATCCGCCCAGTCTTTCTCCTGTTGTGCCGCCTGAACAAACAGGTCATAGCATTCCTGCTTACACTCTTCGGCAATTTCCGCCATCTCAGGATCGTCCGCGCCGCTGCGCAGCAGATTCAGCATATGCTGGGTGCCGGTCAGGTGCAGGGCTTCGTCGCGGGCAATCAGGCGAATAATTTTGGCGTTGCCTTCCATCAGTTCGCGTTCTGCAAAGGCAAAGGAACAAGCAAAGCTGACGTAGAAGCGGATCGCTTCCAGCGCGTTAACGCTCATCAGGCAGAGATACAGTTTTTTCTTCAGCTCGCGTAGGCTAACGGTCACGGTTTTACCGTTAACAGTGTGGGTGCCTTCGCCCAGCAGGTGCCAGTAGCTGGTCATTTCGATCAGCTCATCGTAGTAGCTGGAGATCCCTTCCGCACGTTTCTGGATCTGCTCGTTGGTGACGATATCGTCAAACACAACAGACGGATCGTTAACGATATTACGAATGATATGAGTATAGGAACGGGAATGAATCGTTTCTGAGAACGCCCAGGTTTCTACCCAGGTTTCCAGTTCCGGGATCGAGATCAGCGGCAGCAGTGCCACGTTCGGGCTACGACCCTGAATGGAGTCCAGCAGCGTCTGATATTTCAGGTTGCTGATAAAGATGTGTTTTTCGTGTTCAGGCAGCGCTTGGTAATCGATACGGTCACGAGAAACGTCAACTTCTTCCGGACGCCAGAAGAAAGAGAGCTGCTTTTCGATCAGCTTTTCGAAGATGTCATATTTTTGCTGATCGTAGCGAGCCACGTTGACCGGCTGACCAAAGAACATCGGTTCTTTGAGCTGATCATTTTTCGTCTGTGAAAAGGTGGTATATGCCATGAGTGTGTCCTGTTGGGAGTTTAATGCCGGATAAGGCATTTTACGCCGCATCCTGTGCCTGATGCGACGCTGGCGCGTCTTATCAGGCCTACAAATCCGAGCCGTAGGCCGGATAAGGCGTTCACGCTGCATCCGGCACCCGGAGCCTGATGCGACGCTGGCGCGTCTTATCAGGCCTACAAACCGAGCCGTAGGCCGGATAAGGCGTTTACGCCGCATCCGGCATCTCAATATCAGATCTTACATGCGCCGCTTTCGCAGCCATCGTCCTGGATTGACGGCACCAGATCGTCCTGCGCGTCTTCAGCACCGTCACGGGTGTTCTGATAATACAGCGTTTTGACCCCGAATTTGTAGGCGGTGAGCAGGTCTTTCAGCAATTGCTGCATCGGCACTTTTCCTGACGGGAAGCGTGACGGATCGTAGTTGGTGTTAGCAGAGATCGACTGATCGATAAATTTCTGCATGATACCCACCAGTTGCAGGTAGCCATCGTTACCCGGCATTTCCCACAGCAGCTCATAGGCGTCGTGCAGATGCTCGTAGTCCGGCACTACCTGGCGCAGAATACCGTCTTTCGACGCTTTGATGCTGACATAACCGCGCGGTGGTTCAATACCGTTAGTGGCGTTAGAGATCTGTGAAGAAGTCTCGGACGGCATCAGGGCAGAAAGCGTGGAGTTACGCAGGCCGTGCGTTTTGATTGACTCACGCAGAGCTTCCCAGTCGTAATGCAGCGGCTCATTAGCGATGGTATCCAGATCTTTCTTATAGGTATCGATCGGCAGGATCCCTTTCGCGTAAGTGGTTTCGTTAAACCACGGGCACGCGCCTTGCTCTTTCGCCAGCTCATTAGACGCTTTCAGCAGGTAATACTGAATCGCTTCGAAGGTTTTATGCGTCAGGTTGTTGGCGCTGCCGTCGGAGTAGCGTTTACCGTGCTTCGCCAGGTAGTAAGCGAAGTTGATCACACCAATACCCAGCGTACGACGCCCCATCGCTCCACGTTTAGCGGCCGGGATCGGGTAATCCTGATAATCCAGCAGCGCGTCGAGTGCGCGTACTGCCAGAATCGCCAGCTCTTCCAGTTCATCCAGGCTATTAATTGCGCCCAGGTTGAAAGCAGACAGCGTACACAGCGCGATTTCACCGTTCTCGTCGTTGACATCATTCAGCGGTTTGGTCGGCAGGGCGATTTCCAGGCACAGGTTAGACTGGCGCACTGGCGCGATGGCCGGATCAAACGGGCTATGGGTATTGCAGTGGTCAACGTTCTGAATATAGATACGACCGGTAGACGCACGTTCCTGCATCATCAGCGAGAACAGCTCAACGGCTTTCACACGCTGCTTGCGGATGCTGTCGTCTTTCTCATATTTGGTGTACAGGCGTTCAAACTCTTCCTGATCGGCGAAGAACGCGTCGTACAGCCCCGGTACGTCGGACGGGCTGAACAGGGTGATATCTTCACCTTTCAGCAGACGGGTATACATCAGTTTGTTGATTTGTACCCCGTAGTCCATATGACGCACGCGGTTGCCTTCAACCCCACGGTTGTTTTTCAACACCAGCAGGCTTTCCACTTCCAGATGCCACATCGGGTAGAACAGCGTTGCTGCACCGCCACGCACACCGCCCTGAGAGCAGGATTTCACCGCTGTCTGGAAATGTTTGTAAAACGGAATACAGCCGGTGTGGAATGCTTCGCCACCGCGAATCGGGCTACCCAACGCACGAATACGCCCGGCGTTAATGCCGATCCCGGCACGCTGGGAAACGTATTTAACAATCGCGCTGGAGGTGGCGTTAATGGAATCCAGGCTGTCGCCGCACTCGATCAGTACGCAGGAGCTGAACTGACGAGTCGGGGTACGCACGCCGGACATGATTGGCGTCGGCAGCGAAATTTTAAATGTGGAAACCGCGTCGTAAAAACGCTTCACGTATTGCAGGCGTGTTTCACGCGGGTAGTTCGAGAACAGGCACGCAGCAACCAGAATATAAAGGAACTGGGCGCTCTCATAGATTTCGCCGGTCACGCGGTTCTGTACCAGATATTTGCCTTCCAGCTGCTTAACGGCAGCATAAGAGAAGGTCATATCACGGTCGTGATCGATAAACGTGTCCATCTGCTTGAACTCTTCTTCCGTGTAGTCTTCCAGCAGATGATTATCGTATTTGCCCATCTCGACCATTTTCACCACGTGGTCGTACAGCGCAGGCGGCTCAAACTGGCCATAGGCTTTTTTACGCAGGTGGAAAATTGCCAGGCGCGCGGCGAGATACTGATAATCCGGCGCATCACGGGAGATCAGGTCTGCGGCAGCCTTGATAATGGTTTCGTGGATGTCAGAGGTCTTGATACCGTCATAAAACTGAATGTGGGAGCGCAGCTCGACCTGGGAAATCGAAACGTTATGCAGTCCTTCTGCCGCCCAATCCAGAACGCGATGGATTTTGTCGAGATTGATGCGCTCTGTGCTACCGTCGCGCTTTGTCACCAGCAGATTCTGATTCATGTATGTCGTACCTGTTTTTGGAATTCTTTCCGCAATAGATTCATGCAGACTACCTGTAGTGAGGGAAGCTGCTAAGAACACTATATATAGGGGGTATGTTTGGGATTTACTGCAAGATAGTGTGAAAATGGCCCTCTTGCAAGTGCATAACTTTGTGGATAACTCAGGAAGGAAAAAGTGGCTTTCGCGCACCTTAGGTCAGACAAGGTGTCCGGGAAAGTCAATGGGAAGAGAAAAATTTGTTAAAAATAACTGTTCGGCGATTTCTTGAACGGCAGAATAGTATGGGTAAATTGATATAAATGGTTTATTAATCTTGTTGCTAATGATTGCCAAAATTGATCTAAGCACGAGTCATCACATAATCTGATGTATCAGTTGTGGTCAATATATAAGCGAATGTAAGCGATTGTTGAGTCGGAAATGGTTGTTTTCTATTCGGTTATTGTTAAATACCAAGCCAATTTGTTACTTTTGCATATATTATAAGAATATTATTTATTACTTTAATTCAGTTTAAATATAACCGATTTACCTTAAGGTTATTAATTTGAATTATGACACACTGATATTATTCATCAAATAATAACAAAATAGTCATTGCGCCGGGTTGTACAATTTACAAAAGAAATATACCCCATAGCGCATAATACGATTAAATACGCCGTCTTATAGAAAATGATGGTTAGATGAATATGCGGATTATCTTTCTACGCAAGGAGTATTTATCTTTACTCCCGTCAATGATTGCATCTCTTTTCTCTGTTAACAGTATCGCGGAGGTTTTGGATTCATGCCAGGGATATGATATCAAAGCGAGTTGTCAGGCCAGCAGGCAAAGCCTTTCAGGCATTACGCAGGACTGGAGCATCGCCGATGGGCAATGGGTGATTTTTTCGGGTATGGCCAATAATGCCAGCGGTGGGGCCGTATTTTTGCAGCAAAGTGCTGAATTTACGATATCGCCACATAATGAAACTGGAATGACTCTGTTTGCCAATAATACTGTCTCAGGAGAATATAATAATGGCGGGGCAATATTTGCTAAAGAAAACTCAACGCTGAATCTTACTGATGTTATTTTTTCCGGTAACGTCGCAGGCGGCTATGGTGGCGCAATCTATTCTTCTGGTACTAATGATACTGGTGTCGCCGATTTACGTATCACTAACGCCATGTTTAGCAATAACATCGCTAATGATGGCAAAGGCGGCGCAATTTATACCATCAATAATGATGTCTATCTAAGTGATGATGTTTTTAATAATAACCAGGCATATACATCAACAAGTTACAGTGATGGCGATGGCGGTGCAATCGATGTCACCGATAATAATAGCGATATCACGCATCCGTCAGGTTTCACAATAATAAATAACACCGCATTTACAAATAACACTGCCGAAGGTTATGGCGGGGCAATTTATACCAATAGCGTGACGGCTCCCTATCTTATTGATATTTCTGTTGATGACAGCTACAGCCAGAACGGCGGTGTGTTAATCGATGAGAACAATAGCGCAGCAGGCTATGGGGATGGTCCTTCCACTGCGGCGGGCGGCTTTATGTATCTCGGCTTAAGTGAAGTTACCTTTGATATTGCCGACGGAAAAACGCTGGTTATCGGCAATACAGAGAATGATGGAGCTGTTGACTCTATTGCTGGTACCGGGTTGATCACCAAAACAGGTTCCGGCGATCTGGTACTTAATGCAGATAACAATGACTTTACTGGTGAGATGCAGATTGAAAACGGTGAAGTTACCCTGGGTCGCAGCAACTCCCTGATGAATGTCGGAGATAATCATTGCCAGGACGATCCGCAAGACTGCTACGGTCTGACGATAGGGAGTATTGATAAGTACCAGAATCAGGCAGAGCTAAATGTTGGCTCCACCCAACAAACCTTTGTGCACGCATTGACGGGCTTTCAGAATGGCACTTTAAATATCGATGCTGGTGGCAATGTTACTGTTAATCAAGGCAGTTTTGCTGGCACCATCGAAGGTGCTGGTCAGCTCACCATTGCGCAAAACGGCAGCTACGTGCTGGCAGGGGCGCAGTCGATGGCGCTAACTGGCGATATAGTCGTTGATGATGGCGCGGTGCTTACGCTAGAAGGCGACGCTGCAGATCTCGCCGCTCTCCAGGACGAGCCGCAGTCGATCGTGTTAAACGGCGGTGTGCTCGGTCTCTCTGATTTCTCCACCTGGCAGAGCGGCACATCATACAACGATGGCCTTGAAGTCAGCGGCAGCAGCGGAACGGTTATCGGCAGTCAGGATGTGGTAGATCTTGCAGGCGGAAACGATATGCATATCGGCAGCGACGGGAAAGATGGCGTCTACGTGGTGGTCGATGCGGGTGATGGGCAGGTCAGCCTGGCAAATGACAATCAATACCTCGGCACAACGCAAATTGCTTCCGGTACGCTGGTGGTGAGTGACAACTCGCAGCTTGGAGATACCCACTATAACCGCCAGGTTATCTTTACCGATAATCAACAAGAAAGCGTGATGGAGATTACTGCCAATGTCGATACTCGCTCTACAACGGTTGAGCATGGGCGTGATATTGAAATGCGCGCCGACGGTGAAGTGGCAGTTGATGCGGGGGTAGACACGCAGTGGGGCGCACTGATGGCTGACAGCAGCGGGCAGCATCAGGATGAGGGTAGCACATTGACTAAAACGGGGGCTGGCACCCTGGAGCTGACCGCCAGCGGTACGACGCAGTCTGCGGTACGTGTTGAAGAAGGTACCCTGAAAGGCGATGTTGCGGATATTTTTCCTTATGCTTCGTCGCTGTGGATTGGTGACGGAGCAACGTTCGAGACTGGCGCAGATCAGGATATCCAGTCTATTGATGCGACTTCCAGCGGCACTATCGACATCAGTGATGGCACCGTTTTGCGCCTGACGAGTCAGGATACTTCCGCCGCACTGGATGCCTCGCTGTTTAACGGCGACGGTACGTTGGTGAATGCCACCGATGGCGTGACGTTGACAGGCGAGCTTAATACTAACCTGGAAACTGACAGCCTGACCTATCTTTCCGATGTGACGGTTAATGGTGATCTAACCAATATGTCCGGTACAGTCAGTCTGCAAAATGGCGTCGCTGGCGATACGCTCACGGTAAACGGTGATTACACCGGCGGCGGTACGTTGTTTCTCGACAGCGAATTAAACGGCGATGACTCGGTAAGCGACCAACTGGTGTTGAACGGCAATACCTCGGGTAACACGACCGTGGTGGTTAACCCCATTACCGGCACTGGTGAACCGACTTCTACAGGTATTAAAGTGGTTGATTTCACTGCTGATCCCACGCAATTTCAAAACAATGCGCTGTTTAGTCTTGCGGGCAGCGGCTACGTTAATATGGGAGCGTATGACTACACGCTGGTGGAAGATAACAACGACTGGTATCTGCGATCGCAAGAAGTCACTCCGACGCCGCCGCCCGATCCGGACCCGACTCCAGATCCTGATCCCACGCCGGATCCTGATCCAACACCCGACCCAGCTCCAGCCCCTACGCCTGCCTACCAGCCGGTGCTGAACGCCAAAGTTGGTGGCTATCTCAATAACCTACGTGCGGCAAATCAGGCATTTGTGATGGAGCGACGCGATCACGCTGGTGGCGATGGTCAGACGCTGAATTTACGTGTTATCGGCGGAGATTATCATTACACGGCGGCAGGGCAGTTGGCCCAGCATGAAGACACTTCTACGGTACAGCTTAGCGGCAACTTGTTAAGCGGATACTGGGGCGATGATGGCCAGTGGATGCTAGGGGCCGTGGGCGGCTACAGCGATAACCAGGGTGACAGTCGATCAAACATGACCGGAACTCGCGCTGATAGCCAGAACCACGGTTATGCCGTTGGGCTGACCTCAAGCTGGTTTCAGCGCGGTAGCCAAAAACAGGGGGCCTGGCTGGATAGCTGGCTGCAATACGCGTGGTTTAGCAATGATGTTTCCGAACAAGGCGATGGTGCGGATCATTACCACTCGTCGGGGATTATCGCCTCGCTGGAAGCCGGGTATCAGTGGTTACCGGGGCATGGAGTGGTGATTGAACCACAGGCGCAGGTGATTTATCAGGGCGTGCAGCAGGATGATTTTACAGCCGCTAACCATGCGCGCGTGTCACAATCGCAGGGCGATGATATCCAGACGCGGCTGGGTTTACACAGCGAATGGCGTACCGCTGTTCATGTCACACCAACATTAGATCTGAATTATTATCACGATCCCCATCCGACGGAAATTGAAGAAGATGGCAGCACTATCAGTGACGATGCGGTGAAGCAACGGGGGGAAATAAAAGTGGGAGTAACGGGCAATATCAGTCAGCGAGTGTCCCTGCGTGGCAGCGTGGTGTGGCAGAAAGGAGACAATGATTTTGCCCAGACGGCAGGGTTTTTGTCGATGACGGTGAAATGGTAATCGCTGTCTGACCGGCACTATTGCCGGATGCGGCGTAAACGCCTTATCTGGCCTACGGGAGCATTTGTAGGCCTGATAAGACGCGGCAAGCGTCGCATCAGGCATTGGCACGGTTGCCGGATGAATCCAAACAACAACCTCACTTATTCTGCGTGTGCAGCATATAGTTCACATCTACGCCGGGACCGAGCTTAAAAGTGTTAGTAATCGGGTTGTAATGCAGTCCGATCATATGCCGTTCTTTTAGACTGGTCTGATCCACCCAGCCCAGCAATTCTGCCGGTTTAATAAACTTCTTCACATCATGCGTACCTTTAGGCACCATGCGTAAAATATATTCCGCACCAACCACCGCCATCAGCCACGACTTGCCGTTGCGGTTAAGCGTCGAGAAAAAAACATCGCCGCCCGGTTTCACCAGTTGCGCACAGGCTCTGACCACTGACTGCGGATCGGGGACGTGTTCCAGCATCTCCATGCAGGTCACCACATCATAATGCCCGGCATGTTTTGCCGCGTGCTCTTCCACGGTTTCCTGCACGTAATCCACCTGAATGCCACTTTCCAGCGCGTGCAACTTTGCCACCTGCAATGGCTCAAAGCCCATATCCAGACCGGTCACCGTCGCGCCTTCCCGCGCCATGCTCTCGGCCAGAATGCCGCCGCCACAACCGACATCGAGCACCTTTTTGCCAAATAAACCGCCAGCACGCTCGGCAATATAGCCCAGACGCAGCGGGTTAATGCGGTGCAGCGGTTTGAACTCACCTTCCAGATCCCACCAGCGGGAGGCGACGGCTTCAAATTTAGCGATCTCTTCGTGGTCTACGTTATGGTTTACCGGCGATTTTTCGGCATTCATTGGCACTTCTACTCCGTAATTGGCAAGACAAACGAGTATATCAGGCATTGGAGGTGAATAAAGCGTATAGGTTTACCTCAAACTGCGCGGCTGTGTTATAATTTGCGACCTTTGAATCCGGGATACAGTAGAGGGATAGCGGTTAGATGAGCGACCTTGCGAGAGAAATTACACCGGTCAACATTGAGGAAGAGCTGAAGAGCTCCTATCTGGATTATGCGATGTCGGTCATTGTTGGCCGTGCGCTGCCGGATGTCCGAGATGGCCTGAAGCCGGTACACCGTCGCGTACTTTACGCCATGAACGTACTAGGCAATGACTGGAACAAAGCCTATAAAAAATCTGCCCGTGTCGTTGGTGACGTAATCGGTAAATACCATCCCCATGGTGACTTGGCGGTTTATAACACGATCGTCCGTATGGCGCAGCCATTCTCGCTGCGTTACATGCTGGTAGACGGTCAGGGTAACTTCGGTTCCATCGACGGCGACTCTGCGGCGGCAATGCGTTATACGGAAATCCGTCTGGCGAAAATTGCCCATGAACTGATGGCCGATCTCGAAAAAGAGACGGTCGATTTCGTTGATAACTATGACGGCACGGAAAAAATTCCGGACGTCATGCCGACCAAAATTCCTAATCTGCTGGTGAACGGTTCTTCCGGTATCGCCGTAGGTATGGCAACCAACATCCCGCCACACAACCTGACGGAAGTCATCAACGGTTGTCTGGCGTATATCGATGATGAAGACATCAGCATTGAAGGGCTGATGGAACACATCCCGGGGCCGGACTTCCCGACGGCGGCAATCATTAACGGTCGTCGCGGTATCGAAGAAGCTTACCGTACCGGTCGCGGCAAGGTATATATCCGCGCCCGTGCGGAAGTGGAAGTTGACGCCAAAACCGGGCGTGAAACCATTATCGTTCACGAAATTCCGTATCAGGTGAACAAAGCGCGCCTGATCGAAAAAATTGCGGAACTGGTAAAAGAAAAACGCGTGGAAGGCATCAGCGCGCTGCGTGACGAGTCTGACAAAGACGGTATGCGCATCGTGATTGAAGTCAAACGCGATGCGGTCGGTGAAGTGGTGCTCAACAACCTCTACTCCCAGACCCAGTTGCAGGTTTCTTTCGGTATCAACATGGTGGCATTGCACCATGGTCAGCCGAAGATCATGAACCTGAAAGACATTATCGCTGCGTTTGTTCGTCACCGCCGTGAAGTGGTGACCCGTCGTACCATTTTCGAACTGCGTAAAGCTCGCGATCGTGCTCATATCCTTGAAGCATTAGCCGTGGCGCTGGCGAACATCGACCCGATCATCGAACTGATCCGTCATGCGCCGACGCCTGCAGAAGCGAAAACGGCGCTGGTTGCTAATCCGTGGCAGTTGGGCAACGTTGCCGCGATGCTGGAACGTGCGGGCGATGATGCTGCGCGTCCGGAATGGCTGGAGCCAGAGTTCGGCGTGCGTGATGGTCTGTACTACCTGACCGAACAGCAAGCTCAGGCGATTCTGGATCTGCGTCTGCAGAAACTGACCGGCCTTGAGCACGAAAAACTGCTCGATGAATACAAAGAGCTGCTGGATCAGATCGCGGAACTGTTGCGTATTCTTGGTAGCGCCGATCGTCTGATGGAAGTGATCCGCGAAGAGCTGGAGCTGGTTCGTGAACAGTTCGGTGACAAACGTCGTACTGAAATCACCGCCAACAGCGCAGACATCAACCTGGAAGATTTGATTACTCAGGAAGATGTGGTAGTGACGCTCTCTCACCAGGGCTACGTGAAGTACCAGCCGCTTTCTGAATACGAAGCGCAGCGTCGTGGCGGGAAAGGTAAATCTGCCGCACGTATTAAAGAAGAAGACTTTATCGACCGACTGCTGGTGGCGAACACCCACGACCATATTCTGTGCTTCTCCAGCCGTGGTCGCGTCTATTCGATGAAAGTCTACCAGTTGCCGGAAGCCACTCGTGGCGCGCGTGGTCGTCCGATCGTCAACCTGCTGCCGCTGGAACAGGACGAACGTATCACCGCGATCCTGCCGGTGACTGAGTTTGAAGAAGGTGTGAAAGTCTTCATGGCGACCGCTAACGGTACTGTGAAGAAAACCGTCCTCACCGAGTTCAACCGTCTACGTACCGCTGGTAAAGTGGCGATCAAACTGGTTGACGGCGATGAGCTGATCGGCGTTGACCTGACCAGCGGCGAAGACGAAGTAATGCTGTTCTCCGCTGAAGGTAAAGTGGTGCGCTTTAAAGAGTCTTCTGTCCGTGCGATGGGCTGCAACACCACCGGTGTTCGCGGTATTCGCTTAGGTGAAGGCGATAAAGTCGTCTCTCTGATCGTGCCGCGTGGCGATGGTGCAATCCTCACCGCAACGCAAAATGGTTACGGTAAACGTACTGCGGTAGCGGAATACCCGACTAAGTCGCGTGCGACGAAAGGGGTTATCTCCATCAAGGTTACCGAACGTAACGGTTTAGTGGTTGGCGCGGTGCAGGTAGATGACTGCGACCAGATCATGATGATCACCGATGCCGGTACGCTGGTACGTACTCGCGTTTCTGAAATCAGCATCGTGGGCCGTAACACCCAGGGCGTGATCCTTATCCGTACTGCGGAAGATGAAAACGTGGTGGGTCTGCAACGTGTTGCTGAACCGGTTGATGAGGAAGATCTGGATACCATCGACGGCAGTGCTGCGGAGGGGGACGATGAAATCGCTCCGGAAGTGGACGTTGACGACGAGCCAGAAGAAGAATAATTTCATCGCCTCATGCCAAAAGGGAGTTATCTCCCTTTTTTGAATTGAAGTCCAGGCTGCAAAGTCTGGGCTTTTGTCGTATTAGGGCGCGGTAAAGTTTTGCTGTACCCATAAAAAATGGCTGGCTTTACACAAGGAATGTGGCAATGGGTAGTGAAAAAAAGGCGAAAGGCTGGCGGTTCTATGGTCTTGTAGGTTTTGGCGCAATAGTACTGCTTTCCGCTGGTGTCTGGGCATTGCAATATGCTGGTAGTGGGCCAGAAAAAACGTTGTCGCCGCTGGTGGTGCACAACAATCTGCAAATCGATCTCAATGAGCCGGACCTCTTTCTCGACAGCGACTCTCTGAGCCAGCTTCCCAAAGACCTCCTTACCATTCCGTTTCTTCACGATGTTCTAAGCGAAGATTTCGTTTTTTATTATCAGAACCATGCTGACCGTCTGGGCATTGAAGGCAGCATTCGCCGCATTGTCTACGAACACGATCTCACACTAAAAGATAAGCTCTTTTCGTCACTCTTAGATCAGCCCGCGCAGGCGGCGCTATGGCACGATAAACAAGGCCATCTTTCACATTATATGGTGCTGATCCAGCGAAGTGGTTTAAGCAAGCTGCTGGAGCCATTGCTGTTTGCCGCTACCAGCGACAGCCAGTTAAGTAAAACGGAAATCAGTAGTATTAAGCTAAATAGTGAAACCATCCCGGTTTATCAGTTGCGCTATAACGGCAATAACGTCCTGATGTTCGCAACTTATCAGGACAAGATGCTGGTGTTTTCCAGCACGGACATGCTGTTTAAAGATGATCAGCAGGATACCGAAGCCACGGCGATCGCAAGTGATTTGTTGAGCGGTAAAAAACGCTGGCAAGCCAGCTTTGGCCTGGAAGAGCGTACTGCCGAAAAAACGCCAGTACGCCAGCGCATCGTGGTCAGTGCAAATTTGCTGGGTTTTGGCTACCAGCGATTAATGCCTTCTTTTGCTGGTGTGCGCTTCGAAATGAGCAATGACGGCTGGCACAGTTTTCTGGCGTTAAATGATGAATCCGCAAGCGTAGATGCCAGTTTCGATTTTACGCCGGTATGGAACAGTATGCCTGCAGGGGCCAGCTTCTGTGTGGCGGTGCCTTATTCACATGGTATTGCTGAAGAGATGCTTTCCCACATCAGCCAGGAAAACGACAAGCTCAACGGGGCGTTAGACGGTGCTGCGGGGCTGTGCTGGTATGAAGATTCAAAATTGCAAACTCCGCTGTTTGTCGGTCAGTTTGATGGCTCTGCCGAACAAGTGCAATTGCCAGGAAAACTGTTTACGCAAAATATTGGTGCGCTCGAAAGCAAAGCCGCAGAAGGTATATTGCCAGTAACCCAGACGCAGCAGGGCGAAGCGCAAATCTGGCGTCGCGAAGTGAGTTCCCGATACGGTCAGTATCCGAAAGCGCAGGCAGCGCAACCAGATCAATTAATGTCGGATTATTTTTTCCGCGTGTCGCTGGCGATGCAAAACAAGACGATGCTTTTCTCCCTCGATGACACGCTGGTCAATAACGCGTTGCAAACACTGAATAAAACCCGCCCGGCAATGGTGGATGTGATACCCACTGAAGGCATTGTTCCGGTCTATATCAATCCACAAGGCGTGGCGAAACTGCTGCGTAACGAAACGCTGACCAGTCTGCCGAAGAATCTCGAACCGGTTTTTTATAACGCCGCACAAACTTTATTAATGCCGAAGCTGGACGCTTTATCTCAACAACCGCGTTATGTCATGAAGCTGGCCCAGATGGAACCCGGTGCCGCCTGGCAGTGGCTACCCATTACCTGGCAGCCACTATGAGGCACGGGCTGCTGGCGCTGATTTGCTGGCTGTGTTGTGTTGTTGCTCATAGCGAAATGCTGAATGTCGAACAATCGGGGCTGTTTCGCGCCTGGTTTGTGCGTATTGCACAGGAACAGCTCCGCCAGGGGCCAAGTCCGCGCTGGTATCAGCAGGATTGTGCTGGCCTGGTGCGATTTTCGGCGAACGAGGCGCTGAAAGTTCACGACAGCAAATGGCTAAAAAGTAACGGTATAGCAAGTCAGTATTTGCCGCCTGAAATGACGCTAACACCTGAACAGCGTCAACTGGCGCAAAACTGGAATCAGGGGAACGGAAAAACCGGCCCCTATGTGACCGCGATTAATTTGATTCAGTACAACAGCCAATTTATTGGCCAGGACATAAACCAGGCGTTGCCTGGCGATATGATTTTTTTCGATCAGGGCGATGCCCAGCACTTAATGGTCTGGATGGGGCGTTACGTCATCTACCACACCGGAAGCGCCACGAAAACTGACAACGGAATGCGCGCAGTCAGTCTGCAACAACTTATGACATGGAAGGACACCCGATGGATACCCAACGATTCCAATCCCAATTTCATTGGCATTTATCGTTTAAATTTTCTGGCGCGATAGCAGCGTGCTTGTGCCTGTCCCTTGTGGGAACAGGGCTTGCTAATGCTGATGATTCGCTTCCTTCCAGTAACTATGCACCGCCCGCCGGGGGAACATTCTTTTTGCTCGCTGACAGCAGTTTTAGCAGCAGTGAAGAGGCGAAAGTGCGACTGGAAGCGCCGGGGCGTGATTATCGGCGTTACCAGATGGAAGAGTACGGCGGCGTGGACGTTCGCCTGTATCGTATTCCTGACCCGATGGCATTTTTGCGCCAGCAGAAAAACCTGCATCGCATTGTGGTGCAACCGCAATATCTGGGCGACGGGCTGAACAATACGCTAACCTGGCTGTGGGATAACTGGTATGGCAAATCTCGCCGTGTAATGCAGCGTACTTTCTCTTCTCAGTCACGGCAGAATGTGACTCAGGCGTTACCCGAATTACAGCTCGGTAATGCCATTGTTAAACCTTCCCGTTATGTACAGAACAGCCAGTTTTCACCGCTGAAAAAATATCCACTGGTGGAACAGTTCCGCTATCCACTATGGCAGGCAAAACCGGTCGAGCCGCAGCAAGGGGTAAAACTGGAAGGCGCATCCAGCAATTTCATCTCGCCGCAGCCGGGCAACATCTATATTCCTCTCGGCAAACAAGAGCCAGGACTGTATCTCGTCGAAGCGATGGTCGGTGGGTATCGGGCAACGACGGTGGTGTTTGTTTCCGATACCGTGGCGCTTAGCAAAGTGTCAGGCAACGAACTTCTGGTGTGGACTGCTGGCAAAAAACAGGGTGAAGCGAAGCCAGGCTCAGAGATCCTGTGGACTGACGGTCTTGGCGTGATGACTCGTGGTGTGACCGATGACAGCGGTACCTTGCAGTTACAACATATATCGCCGGAACGTTCATACATTCTGGGTAAAGATGCAGAAGGCGGCGTTTTTGTCTCCGAGAATTTTTTCTACGAAAGTGAAATCTACAATACCCGCTTGTATATCTTTACTGATCGCCCGCTATATCGCGCAGGCGATCGTGTCGATGTTAAAGTGATGGGCCGCGAGTTCCACGATCCGTTGCATTCATCCCCTATCGTCAGCGCACCGGCGAAACTTTCAGTGCTGGATGCTAATGGCAGCCTGTTGCAAACCGTCAATGTCACGCTGGATGCGCGTAATGGCGGGCAGGGGAGTTTCCGCCTGCCAGAAAATGCCGTTGCCGGAGGTTATGAATTACGTCTTGCTTACCGCAATCAGGTCTATAGCAGTAGTTTTCGCGTAGCCAACTATATCAAGCCACATTTTGAGATTGGTTTAGCTCTCGACAAAAAAGAGTTCAAAACAGGCGAAGCGGTTAGCGGCAAACTGCAACTGCTTTACCCGGATGGCGAGCCGGTAAAAGATGCCCGCGTGCAGTTAAGTTTGCGCGCCCAACAACTTTCGATGGTCGGTAACGATTTGCGCTATGCCGGGCGCTTCCCGGTGTCGCTGGAAGGCAGTGAAACAGTTTCCGACGATAATGGTTATGTGGCGTTAAATCTCCCCGTCGCCGATAAACCAAGCCGTTATTTGTTAACTGTCTCCGCCAGTGACGGCGCGGCGTATCGTGTTACCACCACCAAAGAGATCCTCATTGAACGCGGTCTGGCGCATTACACTTTGAGCACCGCCGCACAATACAGCAATAGCGGTGAATCGGTTGTTTTCCGTTATGCTGCGCTGGAATCTTCAAAACAGGTTCCTGTTACGTATGAGTGGTTGCGTCTGGAAGACCGCACGAGCCACAGCGGAGATCTACCTTCTGGCGGCAAATCCTTTACCGTCAATTTCGATAAACCAGGCAACTACAACCTGACGTTACGCGATAAAGACGGCTTAATTCTCGCCGGGTTAAGCCATGCCGTCAGCGGTAAGGGCAGCACGGCGCATACTGGTACGGTAGATATCGTGGCAGATAAAACGCTGTACAAGCCAGGCGAAACCGCGAAGATGCTGATTACCTTCCCGGAGCCAATTGATGAAGCGTTATTGACGCTGGAACGCGATCGCGTTGAACAGCAGTCGCTGCTATCGCATCCGGCAAACTGGCTGACGTTACAACGTTTAAACGATACCCAGTATGAAGCCCGCGTTCCGGTGAACAATTCCTTTGCGCCTAACATCACTTTTTCGGTGCTGTATACCCGTAACGGTCAGTACAGTTTTCAGAACGCCGGGATCAAAGTTGCCGTTCCCCAGTTGGATATTCGGGTGAAAACGGACAAAACCCATTACCAGCCAGGTGAACTGGTCAATGTCGAATTAACCTCGTTGCTGAAAGGTAAACCAGTTTCTGCGCAGTTAACGGTTGGCGTGGTCGATGAAATGATCTACGCGCTGCAACCGGAAATCGCGCCGAATATCGGCAAATTTTTCTATCCGCTGGGGCGTAACAATGTGCGCACCAGTTCCAGCCTGTCATTTATCAGCTACGACCAGGCGCTCTCCAGCGAACCTGTTGCGCCTGGCGCGACTAACCGCAGCGAGCGGCGAGTGAAAATGCTGGAACGTCCACGGCGTGAAGAAGTGGATACTGCGGCATGGATGCCGTCACTCACAACCGATAAACAAGGCAAAGCGTATTTCACGTTCCTGATGCCTGATTCATTAACCCGCTGGCGCATCACCGCGCGTGGGATGAACGGCGACGGGCTGGTCGGGCAGGGGCGTGCTTATTTGCGTTCGGAAAAAAATCTCTACATGAAGTGGAGTATGCCAACGGTATATCGCATGGGCGACAAACCGGCGGCAGGACTGTTTATCTTCAGTCAGCAGGATAACGAACCGGTGGCGCTGGTGACTAAATTTTCAGGCGCTGAGGTGCGTCAGACGCTGACGTTGCATAAAGGGGCGAATTATATTTCGCTGACGCAGAATATTCAGCAATCTGGCTTGTTAAGTGCAGAACTCCAACAAAATGGGCAAGTGCAGGACAGTATTAGCACAAAACTGTCTTTTGTGGATAACAGCTGGCCCGTTGAACAGCAGAAAAACGTCATGCTCGGCGGTGGCGATAACGCGCTGATGTTGCCCGAGCAGGCGAGCAATATCCGGTTGCAAAGTAGTGAAACGCCGCAGGAGATTTTCCGTAACAATCTTGATGCGTTAGTCGATGAACCGTGGGGTGGCGTGATCAACACCGGTAGCCGTCTGATCCCGCTCAGTCTCGCCTGGCGTTCACTTGCCGATCATCAAAGTGCCGCCGCTAACGACATTCGTCAGAGGATTCAGGATAACCGTTTGCGGCTGATGCAACTGGCGGGGCCAGGAGCGCGCTTTACCTGGTGGGGTGAAGATGGCAATGGCGACGCATTCCTCACGGCATGGGCATGGTACGCCGACTGGCAGGCCAGCCAGGCGCTCGGCGTAACGCAACAACCGGAATACTGGCAGCATATGCTCGACAGCTACGCGGAGCAGGCGGATAACATGCCATTATTGCATCGGGCGCTGGTGCTGGCGTGGGCGCAGGAGATGAATCTGCCGTGCAAAACGTTGTTGAAAGGGTTGGACGAAGCTATCGCCCGGCGCGGAACTAAAACTAAAGATTTCTCTGAGGCAGACACCAGTGATATCAATGACAGTCTGATCCTCGATACACCTGAATCTCCACTGGCAGATGCGGTGGCAAACGTCTTAACCATGACGTTGCTGAAAAAAGCGCAGTTGAAGTCCACTGTGATGCCACAGGTTCAGCAATATGCGTGGGATAAAGCGGCAAACAGTAACCAGCCGCTGGCGCACACGGTTGTGCTGCTCAATAGCGGAGGCGACGCCACCCAGGCTGCCGCTATTTTAAGTGGTTTAACCGCTGAGCAATCCACCATTGAGCGCGCGCTGGCAATGAACTGGCTGGCGAAATATATGGCGACGATGCCTCCGGTTACGTTACCTGCTCCTGCGGGCGCATGGGCCAAACATAAGTTAACCGGAGGGGGTGAATACTGGCGTTGGGTTGGTCAGGGCGTGCCGGACATTCTCTCTTTTGGTGACGAATTACCGCCGCAAAACGTGCAGGTTCGCTGGCGTGAACCGGCAAAAACGGCTCAACAAAGTCACATTCCGGTGACCGTTGAACGACAGTTGTATCGGCTTATCCCGGGTGAAGAGGATATGAACTTTACCTTACAGCCTGTCAACAGCAATGAGATTGACAGCGATGCGCTGTATCTCGATGAAATCACACTTACCAGCGAGCAAGATGCAGCTCTGCGCTACGGCCAGGTAGAAGTACCGCTGCCGCCGGGAGCCGATGTTGAGCGGACAACGTGGGGCATTTCGGTCAATAAACCCAACGCCGCGAAACAGCAGGGGCAGTTGCTGGAAAAAGCGCGAAATGAAATGGGCGAACTGGCCTATATGGTGCCGGTGAAAGAACTGACGGGAACGGTCTCTTTCCGCCATTTGCTGCGCTTCTCGCAAAAAGGGCAATTCGTTCTGCCTCCTGCTCGTTATGTGCGTTCCTATGCACCTGCACAGCAAAGTGTTGCGGCAGGGAGCGAATGGACCGGGATGCAGGTGAAATAAGTGAACTGGCGCAGAATCGTCTGGCTATTAGCGTTGGTTACTCTGCCAACGCTTGCGGAGGAGACGCCGTTACAACTGGCGCTGCGGGGCGCGCAGCACGATCAACTGTATCAGCTGTCGTCATCAGGCGTGACCAAAGTCTCGGCATTACCTGACACGCTCACCACGCCATTAGGGAGTTTGTGGAAACTGTATGTTTACGCCTGGCTGGAGGATACCCATCAACCAGAGCAGCCCTACCAGTGTCGCGGAAACTCCCCGGAAGAGGTTTATTGTTGTCAGGCTGGGGAGAGCATAACGCGCGATACCGCGCTGGTACGCTCCTGTGGACTCTATTTTGCGCCGCAACGGTTGCATATTGGTGCAGATGTTTGGGGGCAATACTGGCAACAGCGTCAGGCACCTGCGTGGTTAGCGTCTCTTCCGACGCTGAAGCCAGAAACCTCGGTAACGGTTAAATCGCTGCTTGATTCATTAGCGACGTTACCCGCGCAAAACAAAGCTCAGGAAATCTTACTGGATGTGGTGCTGGACGAGGCGAAAATCGGTGTCGCATCCATGCTCGGTAGTCGGGTAAGGGTGAAAACCTGGAGCTGGTTTGCCGATGATGAGCAGGAAATCCGGCAGGGTGGTTTTGCCGGCTGGTTAACCGATGGTACACCGCTGTGGGTTACTGGCAGTGGCACCAGCAAAACGGTACTGACCCGTTATGCGACGGTGCTTAATCGGGTATTGCCAGTGCCGACGCAAGTTGCCAGTGGGCAATGTGTAGAGGTGGAGCTGTTTGCCCGTTATCCGCTGAAGAAAATCACGGCGGAAAAGAGTACGACAGCAGTAAAACCCGGCGTACTTAATGGGCGCTATCGTGTGACGTTTGCCAATGGTAACCACATTACGTTTGTCAGCCACGGTGAGACGACCTTACTGACAGAAAAGGGCAAACTGAAATTGCAGTCGCATCTTGATCGTGAAGAGTACGTTGCCAGAGTACTGGACCGCGAGGCGAAAAGTACGCCCCCTGAGGCAGCGAAAGCTATGACCGTGGCGATTCGCACTTTCTTACAGCAAAACGCCAATCGGGAAGGCGATTGCCTGACCATCCCCGACAGCAGCGCCATGCAGCGTGTTTCTGCTTCGCCAGCTACCACGGGGGCGCGAATGATGACCGCCTGGACGCAGGATCTCATCTATGCGGGCGACCCGGTCCATTATCACGGCAGTCGCGCTACCGAAGGGACGCTTTCCTGGCGGCAAGCCACCGTCCAGGCGGGGCAGGGAGAGCGTTACGACCAGATACTCGCGTTTGCTTATCCCGACAACAGCCTTAGCCGCTGGGGAGCGCCACGCTCAACCTGCCAGTTATTACCCAAAGCGAAGGCCTGGCTGGCGAAAAAAATGCCGCAGTGGCGGGGTATGTTACAAGGCGAGACGGGGTACAACGAACCAGACGTGTTTGCGGTCTGCCGTTTAGTCTCAGGTTTCCCCTATACCGATCGGCAGCAGAAACGGCTGTTTATTCGTAACTTCTTTACGCTTCAGGATCGGCTTGATTTAACCCATGAGTATCTGCACCTGGCCTTTGATGGTTATCCCACCGGGCTTGATGAGAACTATATCGAAACGCTGACCCGACAATTATTAATGGACTAATGCTATACGAAAGATTTTTTTTCCGTTGTTACTGGTGGCGCTTTCGCCTGTCGCTCACAGTGAAGGTGTACAGGAAGTCGAGATTGATGCACCGCTCTCTGGCTGGCATCCTGCGGATGGTGAAGATGCCAGCTTTTCACAATCGATCAATTACCCCGCGTCGTCCGTCAACATGGCAGATGATCAAAATATCTCAGCGCAGATCCGCGGCAAAATAAAGAATTATGCGGCGGCGGGTAAAGTTCAGCAGGGCCGGTTGGTGGTCAACGGTGCCAGTATGCCGCAGAGAATTGAATCCGATGGTTCATTTGCACGCCCTTATATTTTCACTGAAGGCAGCAACAGCGTGCAGGTCATCAGCCCAGATGGGCAAAGCCGACAAAAAATGCAGTTTTACTCAACGCCGGGGGCTGGAGTGATTCGCGCGCGTTTACGGCTGGTTCTCTCCTGGGATACGGACAATACCGACCTCGATCTTCACGTTGTTACACCCGATGGTGAACACGCCTGGTACGGTAACACGGTGCTGAAAAACAGTGGTGCACTGGATATGGATGTCACGACGGGGTACGGACCGGAGATTTTCGCCATGCCAGCACCAGTTCACGGGCGCTATCAGGTATATATCAACTACTATGGCGGACGCAGCGAAACGGAATTGACGACCGCCCAACTGACGCTGATCACCGATGAAGGATCGGTTAATGAGAAACAGGAAACATTTATTGTACCGATGCGTAATGCTGGCGAACTGACGCTGGTGAAAAGTTTTGACTGGTGATCCATCCTTTCACACAACCTGGCTCTCTCTTTTTTCAGATAAGACTGCTGGGCGATCTGCCGACGCCAGGATATAACCATTAACAAGCGTCGGCAGATTGGTCATTTCTTGTTGTTCGTACTGAAAACTGTCCATTTACTCCGGCTTTCCTGATTAAGGCAATGGTTTCTAAGCGATACGCATTATTGCAATGGTGACAGAACATTGCGGTAACACGCTTTTACCGCTACCTTAACCACACTCCATCGGTCACCTGAGGCGGAGCTTCGCCCCTTTGAAATACCTTGCTTCTTTTCGTACAACCCTGAAAGCCTCGCGCTACATGTTCAGAGCATTGGCGTTAGTGCTCTGGCTGTTGATTGCTTTTTCATCCGTTTTTTACATCGTTAATGCGTTGCATCAGCGAGAATCGGAAATTCGTCAGGAATTTAATCTGAGTTCCGATCAGGCTCAGCGCTTTATTCAACGCACCTCTGATGTGATGAAAGAGCTGAAGTACATAGCTGAAAATCGCTTATCGGCAGAAAACGGTGTGCTTTCGCCGCGTGGACGAGAAACGCAGGCAGATGTGCCTGTGTTTGAACCACTGTTTGCCGACTCCGATTGTTCCGCAATGAGTAACACCTGGCGAGTTTCTCTGGAGTCATTGGCGTGGTTTATGCGCTACTGGCGCGATAATTTCTCTGCGGCTTACGATCTCAACCGGGTATTTTTAATCGGCAGCGATAACCTCTGCATGGCCAATTTCGGTCTGCGTGATATGCCAGTGGAACGCGATACCGCGCTAAAAGCTTTGCATGAACGCATTAATAAATATCGAAATGCACCACAAGATGATAGTGGCAGTAACCTCTACTGGATCAGCGAAGGTCCGCGCCCTGGCGTCGGGTATTTTTACGCCTTGACGCCAGTTTATCTGGCGAACCGGTTGCAGGCGCTTTTGGGTGTCGAGCAAACCATCCGGATGGAGAACTTTTTTTTACCTGGTACGTTGCCGATGGGGGTTACCATTCTTGATGAAAATGGTCATACCCTGATTTCGCTTACCGGACCGGAAAGCAAGATTAAGAGCGATCCTCGCTGGATGCAGGAACGTTCCTGGTTTGGCTATACGGAAGGGTTCCGGGAACTGGTGCTGAAGAAAAACCTGCCACCTTCATCGTTAAGCATCGTCTATTCGGTGCCGGTTGATAAGGTGCTGGAGCGCATTCGCATGTTGATCCTTAACGCGATTTTGCTGAATGTGCTTGCCGGAGCCGCGTTGTTTACTCTCGCACGGATGTACGAGCGGCGTATATTCATTCCTGCGGAAAGCGACGCCCTGCGACTGGAAGAGCATGAGCAGTTTAATCGCAAGATTGTCGCCTCCGCGCCAGTGGGTATCTGCATTTTGCGTACCGCTGATGGTGTTAATATTTTAAGTAACGAACTTGCGCATACCTATCTCAATATGCTTACGCATGAGGATCGCCAACGACTGACGCAAATTATCTGTGGTCAGCAGGTCAATTTTGTTGATGTCCTGACCAGCAACAATACCAATCTGCAAATCAGCTTCGTCCATTCGCGCTATCGTAATGAAAACGTGGCTATTTGTGTGCTGGTGGATGTTTCTTCGCGCGTGAAGATGGAAGAGTCGTTGCAGGAGATGGCACAAGCAGCGGAACAGGCGAGTCAGTCAAAATCGATGTTCCTTGCCACCGTAAGTCATGAGCTGCGAACGCCGCTGTATGGCATTATCGGTAACCTGGATCTGTTGCAAACCAAAGAGCTGCCAAAAGGCGTCGATCGTCTGGTGACGGCAATGAACAACTCTTCCAGCCTGTTGTTGAAAATTATCAGCGATATTCTCGATTTCTCGAAAATTGAATCAGAACAGTTGAAGATCGAACCGCGTGAGTTTTCACCGCGTGAAGTGATGAACCACATCACCGCCAACTATTTACCGCTGGTGGTACGCAAGCAGCTAGGCTTGTACTGCTTTATTGAACCGGATGTGCCAGTGGCCTTAAATGGCGACCCAATGCGTTTACAGCAGGTCATCTCCAACCTGTTGAGTAACGCCATAAAATTCACCGATACCGGCTGTATAGTTCTGCATGTTCGCGCTGATGGCGATTATCTCTCTATCCGTGTGCGTGATACGGGGGTGGGGATTCCGGCGAAAGAAGTGGTGCGCTTGTTTGATCCCTTCTTCCAGGTCGGCACGGGCGTACAGCGTAACTTCCAGGGGACCGGTCTGGGGCTGGCGATTTGTGAAAAACTGATCAGCATGATGGACGGCGACATCTCGGTAGATTCAGAACCGGGAATGGGCAGCCAGTTTACCGTGCGTATTCCGTTGTACGGCGCTCAGTACCCGCAGAAAAAAGGCGTGGAAGGGTTGAGTGGTAAACGCTGCTGGCTGGCGGTCCGCAATGCGTCGCTCTGTCAGTTCCTGGAAACCAGTTTGCAGCGCAGCGGCATCGTCGTTACAACATACGAAGGGCAGGAACCGACTCCCGAAGATGTGTTAATCACTGACGAGGTAGTGAGCAAAAAATGGCAGGGTAGAGCGGTAGTGACCTTCTGTCGTCGCCATATTGGTATTCCGCTGGAGAAAGCGCCAGGGGAGTGGGTACACAGTGTGGCTGCACCGCATGAGCTACCGGCATTGTTGGCGCGTATTTATTTGATCGAGATGGAGAGCGATGATCCTGCTAACGCTCTGCCGTCGACGGACAAAGCGGTCAGCGATAACGACGATATGATGATTCTGGTCGTGGATGATCATCCGATTAACCGGCGTCTGCTTGCAGATCAGTTGGGATCGTTGGGCTATCAATGTAAAACCGCGAATGATGGCGTCGATGCGCTTAATGTACTTAGCAAGAATCATATTGATATCGTGCTTAGCGACGTCAACATGCCAAATATGGATGGTTACCGCTTGACGCAACGCATTCGTCAGTTGGGGCTGACGTTGCCGGTAATCGGAGTAACTGCTAATGCGCTGGCTGAAGAGAAGCAGCGGTGTCTGGAGTCCGGTATGGACAGTTGCCTGTCGAAGCCGGTAACGCTGGATGTTATAATACAGACACTGACGGTATATGCCGAGAGGGTCAGGAAATCGCGGGAATCGTAGGCTTATAAGACATTTACGCCGCATCTGGCATTCAGTGCAAATGCCAGACGCGACGCTGGTGCGTCTTATCTGGCCTACTTTGTTGTAATCCATTGAAATAATGGGAATCGTAGGCCGGATAAGGCGTTTACGCCGCATCCGGCATTCAGTGCAAATGCCAGATGCGACGCTGACGCGTCTTATCTGGCCTATAGATGATTAGTCTTTATCTGCCGGACTTAAGGTCACAGAAGAGAGATAATTCAGCAGAGCAATATCGTTCTCGACACCCAGCTTCATCATCGCAGATTTCTTCTGGCTACTGATGGTTTTGATACTGCGGTTCAGCTTTTTAGCGATCTCGGTCACCAGGAAACCTTCCGCAAACAGGCGCAGAACTTCACTCTCTTTTGGCGAGAGACGCTTGTCACCATAACCGCCAGCACTGATTTTTTCTAACAGGCGAGAAACGCTTTCCGGGGTAAATTTCTTCCCTTTCTGCAGCGCGGCGAGAGCTTTCGGCAGATCGGTCGGTGCACCTTGTTTCAGCACGATCCCTTCGATATCCAGATCCAATACCGCACTAAGAATCGCCGGGTTGTTGTTCATGGTCAGAACGATGATCGACAGGCTTGGGAAATGGCGCTTGATGTACTTGATTAAGGTAATTCCATCGCCGTACTTATCGCCAGGCATGGAGAGATCGGTAATCAACACATGCGCATCCAGTTTCGGCAGGTTGTTGATCAGTGCTGTAGAGTCTTCAAATTCGCCGACAACATTCACCCACTCAATTTGCTCAAGTGATTTGCGAATACCGAACAAGACTATCGGATGGTCATCGGCAATAATTACGTTCATATTGTTCATGTAATAGGCTACCTTGCTACAGCAAGCTCTTGACATAACTGTCAATGTCGCTGATGTATTTTTCTATTCCTGGAACATCCTTCTCACGAATCAGATGTTCCAGCGTTTCACATAACTGCTTGCCGGGTACCAGATTTAGCATGGCAAATACGCCTTTAAGACGATGAGCCGTTTGGGCTAACGCAGCAAAGTCACTGGTTGCTGCTTCAGTATACAGCCTCTTAACATCATCCGGTACTGTGTCTACAAAGAGCGCATAATAGCCGCTGGCATGGAGTTGCGCATTTTCATCTCCGCCCAGAGGCGATTCTGTCACCTCTTCCTGCGCCAGTTGCACTTCAATTAATTGTAAGACCGCTTCCTGCATAGCGTTGCTCATATTGAAGTTGACGCACAATTGACCAGGTCCAATTTCCCGTACGCCAGACTCATCATCGCTTAAAAGCAAGCCAGAGGCAGTAAGATTAGACGGATTATCCGTTAAAAAGATATCATAATCTTGACTAATTAATCTTTCATCGGGTGTGATACAGGTTGCACCCCAATTTTCTAACTGGCGAGTGACAATATTCCGAATTTCTGCCGAAGTAACATCCACCATTATGCAGACATCATCCAGTAATCGTTCTTCTTCCTCTTCAACTTCCGGGTCCGCTGCGAGCATTTTGATATGCACAGAGTAGCGTGTACCAAGCCCATCCCGCGTTTTGATGTTTAAATGACCGCCCAGTTTACGTGCCAGTTGATCGCTCAGCCAGAATGCCAGCGGGTCCGCCTTGCCATAGCGATCGTTTTGGGTCTGGTTGATGAACGGGAAGTGCAAATTATCCATTTCATGAATGCTTACGCCTTCTCCGGTGTCCAGAATGCGGAACGTAAGGCGGTCTTCGGAGGACTCATCCTGATCAACCTCAAGGGTGATTTTTCCCAATTGCGTTGAGGTCACGGCATATTGCATCAGTAGCAGCAAAATACGTTGTAAGGCATCGCGATCGCCGCGGCGCATATCGTGTGCTTTCAGATGATTGTTAATCAGCAGTTGCAGACCTTTACGCTTGATGGCAGGCAACACTGAAGGCACAACTTCATCAATCAAATCCTGCACAGAGAACAGCACCGTCTCACTTTTCCAGCTATCGTCCGCAAGCATGTTCGCTAACTGTATTTCATCGACCAGCCGCACCAGCACATCTGCCTGATTCGCCAGTTGTTTGCTTTCCGGGGCATTGAGTTTAGCCGCGCTCTCTGCCAGGGACTGTGCGGGTTCTTTCAGCGCATCGCCAATGTTTTTCATAAAGGTCATCCGCCCCTGCTGGTTTTTCTCATACAGACGCTGCGCCTGCTTGAGTTTCTTGTTTACCAGCACTTCGCGATCCTGATCGCGAATAATGAAAATTTGTGTGCGCGGCGCAACCTGGCTGCGGAACATGCGGATCTCATACAGCTCGTTATTGATCGTCGCCTGAATAATCCCCTGATGCTGCTCCGCCATGGTAGTGATGTTTTGCAGATTTAAATGCGGCAGCAAATGATCGGCAATTTTGTTACTTATGACAGTGCGGTTCGATTCCTGATCGTGAACCAGCAGGCCGAGCGGCAGCAGTGAGACTATCTCTTCATTAATTGCCCGTAAAATGCGCAATTCGTTATTGACCGCCGTGCTGGGGACGCTTTCTGTACTGCGGCTGGAGAAATGGCGGAATGTGGTATAGCCAAATAACGCCAGCGCCAGCAAACCGATGTTCAGCAGCAGTGGCAGCAGAATGTTTTGCAACGTATCCAGCAATAAGGTGCCATAAGGAACCTGCCAGACCAGGCGCATATCGGTAGAGTTGAGTGCCGAGGAGATTTCAATCTTCGTACTGTTAAAGTGGATACTGACGCTATCCGTCCCTTCTTTCTCATTTTCATTGTTTCCCGTTGCCGTCGCGTCTGGCTCAAGGCGGAAACTGTCCAGCGGCATACCCGGTGGGATCAAATCATTAATCGGCAGATCAAAAGCAACGACCGTTGCCAGATGTCCCGGCTGGTTGAACGTGGTACGCAAGGTAAAGTAATGACCGTTCTGCCAGGCCAGGCGGCGCAGGTTAGAAAAACTTTCGCGTTCATCGAGGGCGTTGGCCTGTTGCAACATCTCTGCACGACGTGAATCAACAATGTCGCTGACGGTCGATTCTTTAAATCCGGAGGTGAGATCTTTGAGGGGCAGGGTCGAGATCAGTACCAGACTGTTATCCTGACCATTCAGGTAATACATCGACCACGGTATATTTTCTGCGCCCCACAATGTGTCCAGATAGGTGGACATCCGTTGAGTCATCTCAAGCGTTGAGTTGTCGTGAGAGCCAAAGATTAACGCTTCCGTTTTGCGGCGTGGTTTTTCCAGATAGTAGACATCCTGTTTCAGGCGCGTCTCTTGTAAACCTTCGCCGGAGGAGGGGGAAGTCGTCGCGGCAATGTTGTCGTAGATCTGCCAGGTCACGTAACGCCAGGTATCGACGCGCTTTTGGATTGCGTGGGTAATGTCGACAATCTGGTAACTTTTATCTTTCAGCCAGGCGTTAACGGCGCTTTGTACCATTACACCCATCGTCACCAGTAACACAATGATCAACAGTAAAAAGAAGCGGGTAATGCTCCCCGGTAGGAGTGAAAAGCGGGTCGTGGCCGTTGTCTCTTTCTGACGCATTCGTGTTTATGACCTGTTAAAACTTCGCGAAGTGATAGGGCAGTATAAAGGGTACAGTGTGAAATTCCAGACTCTTACCTGATTGATGATTCTCTATTCTCCCGTGATATTTATCATCCTGCATTGGGGGAAATAGATGTACAAGCGCCATTTTGCTGTACAAATAACCTACAAAAAGCCTAACGAAATTAATTGCAAATAAACGAAGATTGCTGGAAATTATGCTGATGTTAATTATTTGTGAAATAGTTAACAAGCGTTATAGTTTTTCTGTGGTAGCACAGAATAATGAAAATTGTGTAAAGAAGGGTAAAAAAAACCGGATGCGAGGCATCCGGTTGAAATAGGGGTAAACAGACATTCAGAAATGAATGACGGTAATAAATAAAGTTAATGATGATAGCGGGAGATATTCTAGTTGCGAGTGAAGGTTTTGTTTTGACATTCAGTGCTGTCAAATACTTAAGAATAAGTTATTGATTTTAACCTTGAATTATTATTGCTTGATGTTAGGTGCTTATTTCGCCATTCCGCAATAATCTTAAAAAGTTCCCTTGTATTTACATTCTGAAACATCTATAGCGATAAATGAAACATCTTAAAAGTTTTAGTATCATATTCGTGTTGGATTATTCTGCATTTTTGGGGAGAATGGACTTGCCGACTGATTAATGAGGGTTAATCAGTATGCAGTGGCATAAAAAAGCAAATAAAGGCATATAACAGAGGGTTAATAACATGAAAGTTAAAGTACTGTCCCTCCTGGTCCCAGCTCTGCTGGTAGCAGGCGCAGCAAACGCTGCTGAAATTTACAACAAAGACGGCAACAAATTAGATCTGTACGGTAAAGTTGACGGCCTGCACTACTTCTCCGATAACGACTCTAAAGATGGCGACAAGACCTACATGCGTCTTGGTTTCAAAGGTGAAACTCAGGTTACTGATCAGCTGACCGGTTATGGTCAGTGGGAATATCAGATTCAGGGTAACGAACCTGAAAGTGACAATAGTTCTTGGACCCGTGTGGCATTCGCTGGTCTGAAATTCCAGGACGTTGGTTCTTTCGACTATGGTCGTAACTACGGCGTTGTCTACGACGTAACTTCCTGGACCGACGTTCTGCCAGAATTCGGTGGCGATACCTACGACTCTGATAACTTCATGCAGCAGCGTGGTAACGGTTTCGCGACCTACCGTAACACCGACTTCTTCGGTCTGGTTGACGGTCTTGATTTTGCTGTTCAGTATCAGGGTAAAAACGGTAGTGCTCATGGCGAAGGTATGACCACTAATGGCCGTAATGATGTATTTGAGCAGAACGGTGACGGTGTTGGTGGTTCTATTACTTACAATTATGAAGGCTTTGGTATCGGTGCTGCAGTTTCCAGCTCCAAACGTACTGATGCTCAGAACAACACCGCTGATTACATCGGTACTGGCGACCGTGCTGAAACCTACACTGGTGGTCTGAAATACGACGCTAACAACATCTATCTGGCTGCTCAGTACACCCAGACCTACAACGCAACTCGCGTAGGTTCCCTGGGTTGGGCGAACAAAGCACAGAACTTCGAAGCTGTTGCTCAGTACCAGTTCGACTTCGGTCTGCGTCCGTCTCTGGCTTACCTGCAGTCTAAAGGTAAAAACCTGGGTCGTGGCTACGACGACGAAGATATCCTGAAATATGTTGATGTTGGTGCGACCTACTACTTCAACAAAAACATGTCCACCTACGTTGACTACAAAATCAACCTGCTGGACGACAACCAGTTCACTCGTGACGCTGGCATCAACACTGATAACATCGTAGCTCTGGGTCTGGTTTACCAGTTCTAATCTCGATGGATATCGAACAAAGGGCCTGCGGGCCCTTTTTTCATTGTTTTCAGCGTACAAACACAGTTTTTTGGTGTACTCTTGCGACCGTTCGCATGAGGATAATCACGTATGGAAATAAGCTTTACCCGCGTGGCACTGCTGGCTGCCGCGCTCTTCTTTGTTGGTTGCGATCAAAAACCACAACCCGCCAAAACCCACGCTACTGAAGTTACCGTTCTTGAAGGCAAAACCATGGGTACCTTCTGGCGTGCCAGCATCCCGGGCATTGATGCCAAACGCAGTGCCGAACTTAAAGAAAAGATTCAGACCCAGCTGGACGCCGACGATCAGCTGCTTTCGACCTATAAAAAAGATTCCGCGCTGATGCGCTTTAACGACTCGCAAAGTTTGTCGCCGTGGCCGGTAAGTGAAGCGATGGCCGATATCGTCACCACCTCGCTGCGCATTGGCGCAAGGACCGATGGTGCGATGGATATAACCGTCGGGCCGCTGGTGAATCTGTGGGGCTTTGGCCCGGAACAACAGCCGGTTCAAATTCCGAGCCAGGAACAGATCGATGCGGTGAAAGCCAAAACCGGCTTACAGCACCTGACGGTCATTAATCAGTCGCATCAGCAATATCTGCAAAAAGACCTGCCGGATTTATATGTCGATCTCTCCACCGTCGGTGAAGGTTATGCGGCGGATCACCTGGCACGCTTGATGGAGCAGGAAGGGATTTCCCGCTATCTGGTGTCGGTGGGCGGCGCGCTGAACAGCCGTGGTATGAACGGTGAAGGCCAGCCGTGGCGGGTAGCGATTCAAAAACCAACCGATAAAGAAAACGCGGTTCAGGCTGTGGTGGATATCAACGGTCATGGGATTAGCACCTCTGGCAGCTACCGTAACTATTACGAACTGGACGGCAAACGTCTTTCCCATGTTATCGATCCGCAAACCGGGCGTCCCATCGAACACAATCTGGTATCCGTGACGGTGATTGCTCCGACGGCGCTGGAAGCCGATGCCTGGGATACTGGCTTGATGGTACTCGGGCCGGAGAAAGCCAAAGAGGTTGTTCGCCGGGAAGGGCTGGCGGTTTATATGATCACCAAAGAAGGCGATAGCTTTAAAACCTGGATGTCACCACAGTTTAAAAGCTTCCTTGTCAGCGAAAAAAATTAAAGCGCAAGATTGTTGGTTTTTGCGTGATGGTGACCGGGCAGACTAAAGGCTATCCTTAACCAGGGAGCTGATTATGAAAAAAGCCACATGCTTAACTGACGATCAACGCTGGCAATCTGTCTTAGCCCGCGACCCGAATGCCGACGGCGAATTCGTTTTCGCCGTGCGTACCACAGGCATCTTTTGCCGTCCGTCTTGCCGCGCCAGACATGCTTTGCGGGAAAACGTCTCCTTCTACGCAAATGCCAGCGAGGCACTCGCCGCTGGCTTTCGCCCCTGCAAACGTTGTCAGCCAGAAAAAGCCAATGCCCAGCAACATCGGTTGGATAAAATCACCCACGGGTGTCGACTGCTGGAACAGGAAACGCCTGTAACGCTGGAAGCCTTAGCCGACCAGGTGGCGATGAGTCCATTTCATCTACATCGGTTGTTTAAAGCGACTACCGGAATGACGCCTAAAGCCTGGCAACAGGCCTGGCGCGCTCGCCGTTTGCGCGAATCGCTGGCGAAAGGGGAGAGCGTGACGACGTCTATTCTTAACGCCGGATTCCCCGACAGCAGCAGTTACTATCGCAAAGCTGACGAAACGCTGGGCATGACGGCTAAACAATTCCGTCACGGTGGCGAAAATCTGGCGGTGCGTTATGCGCTGGCTGATTGTGAGCTGGGTCGTTGCCTGGTGGCAGAAAGCGAGCGGGGGATTTGCGCGATATTGCTGGGCGATGATGACGCGACACTAATCAGCGAGTTGCAGCAGATGTTTCCCGCTGCCGACAACGCGCCTGCCGATCTGATGTTTCAGCAACATGTGCGTGAAGTGATCGCCAGCCTCAATCAACGCGATACGCCGCTGACGTTACCGCTGGACATTCGCGGCACTGCTTTTCAGCAACAAGTCTGGCAGGCACTGCGCACGATACCTTGCGGTGAAACCGTCAGTTATCAGCAACTGGCTAACGCCATCGGCAAACCGAAAGCGGTACGGGCCGTTGCCAGCGCCTGTGCCGCCAACAAGCTGGCTATCATAATACCCTGTCATCGGGTGGTCCGTGGTGATGGCACACTTTCCGGTTACCGCTGGGGCGTGTCGCGTAAAGCGCAACTGCTGCGCCGCGAAGCTGAAAATGAGGAGAGGTAATGTTGGATCTGTTTGCCGATGCTGAACCGTGGCAAGAGCCACTGGCGGCTGGAGCGGTAATTTTGCACCGTTTTGCTTTTAACGCTGCGGAGCAACTAATCCGCGATATTAATGACGTTGCCAGCCAGTCGCCGTTTCGCCAGATGGTCACCCCCGGGGGATATACCATGTCGGTGGCGATGACCAACTGTGGGCATCTGGGCTGGACGAGCCATCGGCAAGGTTATCTCTATTCGCCCATTGATCCGCAAACAAATAAACCGTGGCCCGCCATGCCACAGAGTTTTCATAATTTATGTCAACGTGCGGCTACGGCGGCGGGCTATCCAGATTTCCAGCCAGATGCTTGTCTTATCAACCGCTACGCTCCTGGCGCGAAACTGTCGCTGCATCAGGATAAAGACGAACCGGATCTGCGCGCGCCGATTGTTTCTGTTTCTCTGGGCTTACCCGCGATTTTTCAATTTGGCGGCCTGAAACGAAATGATCCGCTAAAAAGATTGTTGTTGGAACATGGCGATGTGGTGATATGGGGCGGTGAATCGCGGCTGTTTTATCACGGTATTCAACCGTTGAAAGCGGGGTTTCATCCACTCACCACTGACTGCCGCTACAACCTGACATTCCGTCAGGCAGGTAAAAAAGAATAAAAATAAGAATTATTATTGCTGTGCGCGTGAAGATGTTTAAACTGCGGGCTGTAATTCATTGTCCGGGTTTTCTGCATGGAACTTCTTGTACTTGTCTGGCGGCAGTATCGCTGGCCATTTATCAGTGTGATGGCGCTAAGCCTCGCCAGTGCGGCATTAGGCATTGGCTTAATTGCTTTTATCAATCAGCGCCTTATCGAAACGGCGGATACCAGTCTGCTGGTGTTGCCGGAGTTTCTGGGATTATTGCTGCTGTTGATGGCAGTCACTCTCGGATCGCAACTGGCGCTCACCACTTTGGGGCATCACTTCGTTTACCGACTGCGTAGTGAATTTATCAAGCGGATTCTGGATACCCACGTCGAGCGCATTGAACAACTCGGTAGCGCCTCGTTGCTAGCAGGATTAACCAGCGATGTGCGCAATATCACCATTGCTTTTGTGCGTCTGCCGGAACTGGTGCAGGGGATCATTCTCACTATCGGTTCCGCGGCGTATCTGTGGATGCTGTCGGGCAAAATGTTGCTGGTAACGGCTATCTGGATGGCGATCACCATCTGGGGCGGTTTTGTGCTGGTGGCGCGGGTGTACAAACATATGGCGACCCTGCGTGAAACCGAAGACAAGCTGTACACGGATTTTCAAACCGTACTCGAAGGGCGCAAAGAGCTGACTCTGAACCGGGAACGCGCCGAGTATGTGTTTAACAACCTCTACATCCCCGATGCGCAAGAGTATCGCCATCATATTATTCGCGCAGACACCTTCCATCTTAGCGCCGTGAACTGGTCAAACATCATGATGCTGGGCGCTATCGGCCTGGTGTTCTGGATGGCGAACAGTCTCGGTTGGGCTGATACCAACGTTGCTGCGACCTATTCGTTGACGCTGTTATTCCTGCGTACGCCGCTGCTTTCGGCGGTTGGCGCATTGCCGACGCTGCTGACGGCGCAGGTGGCGTTTAACAAGCTGAACAAATTCGCGCTCGCGCCTTTCAAAGCTGAGTTTCCGCGCCCGCAGGCTTTTCCCAACTGGCAAACGCTGGAGCTGCGTAACGTGACGTTTAGCTATCAGGATAACGCGTTTTCCGTTGGGCCGATTAACCTCACCATTAAACGTGGCGAGCTGCTGTTTCTGATTGGTGGCAACGGTAGTGGAAAATCGACGCTGGCGATGTTGCTGACGGGCTTGTACCAGCCACAAAGCGGCGAAATCTTGCTGGATGGCAAACCTGTCAGTGGCGAACAACCGGAAGATTATCGCAAACTGTTTTCGGCAGTGTTTACCGATGTCTGGCTGTTTGATCAACTGCTGGGGCCGGAGGGTAAACCCGCTAACCCGCAACTGGTTGAGAAGTGGCTGGCGCAGCTGAAAATGGCTCATAAGCTTGAGTTAAGCAACGGGCGTATTGTTAACCTGAAGTTATCAAAAGGGCAGAAAAAACGCGTGGCGCTGTTGCTGGCGCTGGCAGAAGAACGCGATATTATCCTGCTGGATGAATGGGCGGCGGATCAGGATCCACACTTCCGTCGTGAGTTTTATCAGGTGTTGCTGCCGCTGATGCAGGAGATGGGTAAAACTATTTTCGCTATCAGTCATGATGATCATTACTTTATCCACGCCGACCGCCTGCTGGAAATGCGCAATGGGCAACTTAGCGAGCTGACGGGCGAAGAGCGCGATGCCGCTTCGCGTGATGCCGTTGCCCGGACGGCATAATATTACGACGCTGACCTGGCGGACTGCTGCCGTCAGGTCAATATGCTAAAAATCCCTTCATTTCTAATAACCATATAATTAATCAACGAAATTATAATGTTTCTAAAATTAGAATATAATTTATAAACATTATTTAAATGTTGTTACTTAAGTGTTACCGTTGATGCCGCGCAAATCTCACCTGCAATAAAGCGACTAAAAGTAAGGCATTAACAAGATGAAAAAAGTGACTGCCATGCTCTTCTCGATGGCCGTGGGGCTTAATGCCGTTTCGATGGCGGCAAAAGCGAAAGCGTCCGAGGAGCAGGAAACTGATGTACTGTTGATTGGCGGCGGCATTATGAGCGCCACGTTGGGGACCTATTTACGCGAGCTGGAGCCTGAATGGTCGATGACCATGGTGGAGCGCCTGGAGGGTGTCGCGCAGGAGAGTTCGAACGGCTGGAATAACGCCGGAACCGGGCATTCTGCACTGATGGAACTGAACTACACCCCGCAAAACGCCGATGGCAGCATCAGTATTGAAAAAGCAGTCGCCATTAACGAAGCATTTCAGATTTCCCGCCAGTTCTGGGCGCACCAGGTCGAGCGCGGCGTGCTGCGTACTCCGCGTTCATTTATCAATACCGTTCCGCATATGAGCTTTGTCTGGGGCGAGGATAACGTTAATTTCCTGCGCGCTCGTTACGCCGCGTTGCAACAAAGCTCGCTGTTTCGCGGTATGCGTTACTCTGAAGATCACGCGCAGATCAAAGAGTGGGCACCGTTAGTGATGGAAGGGCGCGATCCGCAACAGAAAGTAGCGGCAACACGCACAGAAATTGGCACTGATGTGAACTATGGCGAGATCACCCGCCAGTTAATTGCTTCCTTACAGAAGAAATCTAACTTCTCGCTGCAACTTAGCAGCGAAGTCCGCGCCCTAAAGCGTAATGACGATAACACCTGGACCGTTACCGTTGCCGATCTGAAAAACGGCACTGCACAGAACATCCGCGCCAAATTTGTCTTTATCGGCGCGGGTGGTGCGGCGCTGAAGCTGTTACAGGAATCGGGGATTCCGGAAGCGAAAGACTACGCCGGTTTCCCGGTGGGCGGACAGTTCCTTGTTTCGGAAAATCCAGACGTGGTTAATCACCATCTGGCGAAAGTTTACGGTAAAGCATCCGTTGGCGCACCACCGATGTCGGTTCCGCATATCGATACCCGTGTTCTGGACGGTAAACGCGTAGTGCTGTTTGGGCCATTTGCCACCTTCTCAACCAAATTCCTCAAAAACGGTTCATTGTGGGATCTGATGAGTTCCACCACCACCTCTAACGTGATGCCGATGATGCACGTCGGGCTGGATAATTTCGATCTGGTGAAATATCTGGTGAGTCAGGTGATGTTGAGTGAAGAGGATCGTTTTGAAGCGTTGAAAGAGTACTATCCGCAGGCGAAAAAAGAGGACTGGCGTTTGTGGCAAGCGGGGCAGCGCGTGCAGATTATCAAGCGTGATGCCGAGAAAGGTGGCGTACTGCGTCTGGGTACTGAAGTCGTCAGTGACCAGCAAGGGACCATTGCCGCGCTCCTGGGGGCATCGCCAGGGGCGTCAACCGCCGCGCCGATTATGTTGGATCTGCTGGAAAAAGTATTTGGCGATCGCGTTTCCAGCCCGCAATGGCAGGCTACGTTGAAAGCGATCGTTCCGTCTTATGGACGCAAGCTGAACGGTGATGTAGCGGCAACAGAACGCGAGTTGCAGTACACCAGCGAAGTGCTGGGGCTGAAATACGACAAGCCGCAGGCAGCAGATAGTACGCCGAAACCGCAGTTGAAACCGAAACCCGTTCAAAAAGAAGTGGCGGATATTGCGTTGTAATGATGTGCCACATCCGGCATGGTATGCCGGGGATGTGGCGTATGCTGATAAGACGCGCCAGCGTCTTATCAGGCAACCGGCTCGGGCGTTAGATGTCGGATGCGGCGTAACCGCCTTATCCAATCTACGGGGTGGAGCACTTCACAGCGGTGTAGGCCTGATAAGACGCGCCAGCGTCGCATCAGGCAACCGGCTTGGGCGTTAGATGTCGGATGCGGCGTAACCGCCTTATCCAACCTACGGGGTGGAGCACTTCACAGCGGTGTAGGCCTGATAAGACGCGCCAGCGTCGCATCAGGCAACCGGCTTGGGCGTTAGATGTCGGATGCGGCGTAACCGCCTTATCCGACCTACGGGGTGGAGCACTTCACAGCGGTGTAGGCCTGATAAGACGCGCCAGCGTCGCATCAGGCAACCGGCTCGGACGTTGGATGTCGGATGCGGCGTAACCGCCTTATCCAACCTACGGGGTGGAGCACTTCACAGCGGTGTAGGCCTGATAAGACGCGCCAGCGTCGCATCAGGCAACCGGCTCGGGCGTTGGATGTCGGATGCGGCGTGACCGCCTTGTCTGACCTACGGGGTGCCGCACTTCACGGCAGTTTAGCGAACTACCGCGTTGTCAATTTTCTCTTCCGCCTTCCAGACGCGGTACTTCACATCTACATTGTCTGGCGTATACACCACGATCGGCAGCTTGCTGTTGTAACGCAGCATTCCAGCATCGCCCAGATACGCGGTGACAAATTTCTTCTCTTTCTTGCCATCTGGGCAGGCCATCATCGTCGAAACCGGGGAACTGACTTTATCAAAGACATAATAATCATAGCCCCAGCCTTCCAGCGTTTTGTTTTCCAGCTTCCCGCCGAGACGATGCAAATTGCAATCGACTTCCAGCGTCTGACCGATTAACAGTTCTACTTTCAGGGTAGATTCATCTTCTTGCGGGGTTAACTGAATCACCTGACGCTTCATCCCTTTTTCAGCTTGTGGATAAGGCGCGATTTTTTCCAGTGGCTGGACGCTTTCTGCCGCCCAGGCGGAAGTGGTAGCGAAAGCGGCAAACAATACTGCAGGTAGAATGGTCTTCATTTTTTTGCTTTCCTTCTTCATTTATAGGTTTTCACCGATGATGTCGCTGAAGGTTAACATATTCATCAGATTTATTAATTTGCTTTATGAATAACTTAAAGAACATTCAGACAATTTTACCTGCTCTTTTAGTGTTAAATTCTAATGAGAGAGCAAACCAGCAGAAATATCTCTGGTGAATTAATCGCTATATAAATATATTTATAACCATTTGAAATGTGAGCAAAAGCCCGTTTTTGCCACGCTTCCCGCCACTCTTTTGATCCTGCTACAGGTTTTACCCCGATCGGGGTATGCATCTTTGACACATCCTTTAATATCTTAGCGGCTATAAAAATGGCTTATTAATTATGCGGTTTATTTGGTCGCTCTCAATTTTCAGAGCGCGTTAATGATGGAAGGTCAATGTGAAGATTGATGCATCCCGTCGGGGCATACTCACTGGTCGCTGGCGCAAAGCCAGTAACGGTATCCGTCCGCCCTGGTCCGGTGATGAATCTCATTTTCTGACCCATTGCACCCGCTGCGACGCCTGTATTAATGCTTGTGAAAACAACATTCTGCAACGCGGCGCGGGCGGCTATCCGAGCGTTAATTTCAAAAATAACGAGTGCAGCTTCTGTTACGACTGCGCGCAGGCTTGCCCCGAATCGCTATTTTCTCCGCGCCACACCAGGGCCTGGGATTTGCAGTTCACCATCGGGGACGCGTGCCTGGCGTATCAGTCAGTTGAATGCCGCCGCTGTCAGGATAGCTGTGAGCCAATGGCAATTATCTTTCGCCCGACGCTCTCCGGGATCTACCAGCCGCAACTTAATAGCCAACTTTGCAACGGATGTGGAGCATGTGCAGCCAGCTGTCCGGTATCAGCCATAACTGCGGAGTATCTCCATGCACACTAACTGGCAAGTTTGCAGCCTGGTCGTGCAGGCCAAAAGCGAACGAATTTCAGACATCAGCACCCAACTGAACGCCTTTCCCGGCTGTGAAGTTGCTGTCAGCGACGCGCCGAGCGGTCAGTTGATTGTGGTGGTGGAAGCAGAAGACAGCGAAACGCTGATCCAAACCATTGAGTCAGTACGCAACGTAGAGGGCGTGCTGGCGGTGTCGCTGGTTTATCACCAGCAGGAAGAGCAAGGTGAGGAAACACCATGAAACTCAGTCGTCGTAGCTTTATGAAAGCTAACGCCGTTGCGGCCGCTGCGGCGGCTGCCGGTCTCAGCGTGCCGGGCGTTGCCCGCGCCGTTGTTGGTCAGCAGGAAGCCATCAAATGGGATAAAGCGCCGTGCCGTTTCTGCGGTACTGGTTGCGGCGTTCTGGTCGGAACGCAGCAGGGACGTGTGGTGGCCTGTCAGGGCGACCCGGACGCACCGGTTAACCGTGGCCTGAACTGCATTAAGGGCTATTTCCTGCCCAAAATCATGTACGGTAAAGACCGTTTGACGCAGCCGCTGCTGCGTATGAAAAACGGTAAATATGACAAAGAAGGCGAATTTACCCCAATCACCTGGGATCAGGCCTTCGATGTGATGGAAGAGAAATTCAAAACCGCCCTGAAAGAAAAAGGGCCGGAATCGATCGGTATGTTCGGTTCTGGTCAGTGGACTATCTGGGAAGGTTATGCCGCGTCCAAGCTGTTTAAAGCGGGCTTCCGTTCGAACAACATCGACCCGAACGCGCGTCACTGTATGGCGTCGGCAGTAGTTGGCTTTATGCGTACCTTTGGTATGGATGAGCCGATGGGCTGCTATGACGACATCGAGCAGGCTGACGCGTTTGTGCTGTGGGGCGCAAACATGGCGGAAATGCACCCGATCCTCTGGTCGCGCATCACTAACCGTCGTCTCTCTAACCAGAACGTCACCGTGGCGGTGCTTTCTACCTACCAGCATCGTAGCTTCGAGCTGGCGGATAACGGCATCATCTTTACGCCGCAATCTGACCTGGTGATCCTGAACTACATCGCCAACTATATCATTCAAAACAATGCGATAAATCAGGACTTCTTCAGCAAGCACGTTAACCTGCGCAAAGGGGCGACGGACATCGGCTACGGTTTACGTCCGACCCATCCGCTGGAAAAAGCAGCGAAGAATCCGGGTTCTGACGCCTCCGAACCGATGAGCTTTGAAGATTACAAAGCCTTCGTTGCCGAGTATACGCTGGAAAAAACTGCCGAAATGACCGGCGTGCCGAAAGACCAGTTAGAACAACTGGCGCAGCTGTATGCCGATCCGAACAAGAAAGTCATCTCCTACTGGACGATGGGCTTCAACCAGCATACTCGTGGCGTGTGGGCTAACAACCTGGTCTACAACCTGCACCTGCTGACCGGCAAAATTTCCCAGCCGGGTTGCGGTCCGTTCTCCCTGACCGGGCAACCTTCTGCGTGTGGTACTGCGCGTGAAGTGGGCACCTTTGCTCACCGTCTGCCTGCGGACATGGTGGTGACCAACGAGAAACACCGTGATATCTGCGAGAAGAAGTGGAATATCCCGAGCGGCACCATTCCGGCGAAAATCGGTCTGCACGCGGTGGCACAAGACCGTGCGCTGAAAGACGGCAAACTGAATGTTTACTGGACCATGTGTACCAACAACATGCAGGCCGGGCCGAACATCAATGAAGAGCGTATGCCGGGCTGGCGCGATCCGCGCAACTTCATCATCGTCTCCGATCCGTATCCGACAGTCAGTGCGCTGGCCGCCGACTTGATCCTGCCGACCGCAATGTGGGTAGAGAAAGAGGGCGCTTACGGTAACGCCGAACGCCGTACTCAGTTCTGGCGTCAACAGGTACAGGCACCGGGCGAAGCGAAATCGGATCTCTGGCAGTTAGTCCAGTTCTCCCGCCGCTTCAAAACTGAAGAAGTATGGCCGGAAGATCTGCTGGCGAAGAAACCGGAACTGCGTGGCAAAACGCTGTACGAAGTGCTGTATGCCACACCGGAAGTGAGCAAATTCCCGGTATCCGAACTGGCGGAAGATCAGCTGAACGATGAATCCCGCGAGCTGGGCTTCTATCTGCAAAAAGGGCTGTTCGAAGAGTACGCATGGTTTGGTCGCGGTCACGGTCACGATCTGGCACCGTTCGATGACTACCACAAAGCGCGCGGTCTGCGCTGGCCGGTGGTGAACGGTAAAGAAACGCAGTGGCGTTACAGCGAAGGTAACGACCCGTACGTGAAAGCGGGCGAAGGCTATAAGTTCTACGGTAAACCGGATGGCAAAGCGGTGATCTTCGCACTGCCATTCGAACCGGCGGCGGAAGCACCGGATGAAGAGTACGACCTGTGGCTCTCTACCGGACGCGTTCTGGAGCACTGGCACACCGGCAGTATGACTCGCCGTGTACCAGAACTGCACCGCGCCTTCCCGGAAGCGGTCCTGTTTATTCACCCGCTGGATGCGAAAGCGCGCGATCTGCGCCGTGGCGACAAAGTGAAAGTGGTTTCTCGCCGTGGCGAAGTGATCTCGATTGTTGAAACGCGCGGTCGTAACCGTCCGCCACAGGGCCTGGTGTACATGCCGTTCTTCGACGCCGCACAGTTGGTTAACAAACTGACGCTGGATGCGACCGATCCGCTCTCGAAAGAGACGGACTTCAAGAAGTGCGCGGTCAAACTGGAGAAGGTGTAAGCCATTATGTCCCGGTCAGCGAAACCTCAAAATGGTCGCCGCCGCTTTCTGCGCGATGTCGTTCGCACAGCAGGCGGGCTGGCTGCCGTGGGTGTGGCGCTGGGGTTACAACAGCAAACCGCACGCGCATCTGGCGTGCGGTTGCGCCCGCCCGGAGCCATAAACGAGAACGCCTTTGCCAGTGCCTGTGTGCGTTGCGGTCAGTGTGTTCAGGCTTGCCCTTACGACACCTTAAAACTGGCGACGCTGGCCTCTGGTCTGTCGGCGGGCACGCCATATTTTGTCGCACGGGATATTCCTTGCGAAATGTGTGAGGACATTCCGTGCGCCAAAGTGTGCCCAAGCGGTGCGCTGGATCGTGAGATTGAATCGATCGACGACGCGCGGATGGGGCTGGCGGTACTGGTGGACCAGGAAAACTGTCTCAACTTTCAGGGGCTGCGCTGCGATGTTTGTTATCGCGAATGCCCGAAAATTGATGAGGCCATCACCCTGGAGCTGGAGCGCAACACGCGTACCGGTAAGCACGCCCGCTTTCTGCCGACGGTTCACAGCGACGCCTGTACCGGTTGCGGTAAGTGCGAAAAAGTATGCGTGCTGGAACAACCGGCAATCAAGGTGTTACCGCTGTCACTGGCGAAAGGGGAGTTAGGTCACCATTACCGCTTCGGCTGGCTGGAGGGGAACAATGGCAAATCGTAAACGTGACGCCGGGCGCGAGGCGCTGGAGAAAAAAGGCTGGTGGCGCAGTCACCGTTGGCTGGTGTTACGTCGCCTTTGTCAGTTCTTCGTGCTGGGGATGTTTTTGAGCGGTCCATGGTTTGGTGTGTGGATCTTGCACGGCAACTACAGCAGTAGCCTGTTATTCGACACCGTTCCGCTGACCGATCCGCTGATGACGCTGCAAAGTCTTGCCAGTGGTCATCTGCCTGCCACGGTGGCGTTGACCGGTGCGGTGATTATCACCGTGCTCTACGCCCTGGCGGGAAAGCGATTATTTTGCAGCTGGGTCTGCCCGCTGAACCCGATTACCGACTTAGCGAACTGGTTACGCAGGCGCTTTGACCTCAATCAGTCTGCGACGATCCCTCGCCACATTCGCTACGTGCTGTTGGTGGTCATTCTGGTGGGATCAGCCTTAACTGGCACGCTCATTTGGGAATGGATCAACCCCGTTTCTCTGATGGGGCGTAGCCTGGTAATGGGCTTCGGCAGCGGCGCGCTGCTTATTCTCGCGCTGTTTTTATTTGATCTACTGGTCGTTGAACACGGCTGGTGCGGGCACATTTGTCCGGTTGGCGCGCTGTATGGCGTGCTGGGTAGCAAAGGTGTGATTACCGTTGCGGCCACCGATCGGCAGAAATGTAACCGCTGTATGGATTGTTTTCATGTTTGCCCGGAACCGCATGTGCTACGTGCCCCGGTGCTGGATGAACAAAGCCCGGTGCAGGTCACCAGCCGCGATTGCATGACGTGCGGTCGCTGCGTGGATGTCTGTTCTGAGGATGTATTTACAATAACTACACGATGGAGTTCGGGAGCGAAATCATGAAAAGCCATGACCTGAAGAAAGCGCTGTGTCAATGGACGGCGATGCTGGCCCTGGTGGTAAGCGGCGCGGTTTGGGCGGCTAATGGCGTCGATTTTAGCCAGTCGCCGGAAGTATCCGGGACACAGGAAGGGGCCATTCGGATGCCAAAAGAGCAGGATCGGATGCCGCTGAACTATGTGAATCAGCCGCCAATGATCCCGCATAGCGTTGAAGGTTATCAGGTAACGACCAATACCAATCGCTGCTTGCAGTGCCACGGTGTCGAAAGCTATCGCACCACTGGCGCGCCGCGTATCAGTCCTACTCACTTTATGGACAGCGACGGCAAAGTGGGCGCGGAAGTGGCTCCGCGTCGTTATTTCTGTCTGCAATGTCACGTACCGCAGGCCGATACCGCGCCAATCGTGGGGAATACCTTTACCCCATCAAAAGGTTACGGGAAATAAGAGGTTATTATGGGAAATTCTGACCGTAAGCCTGGTCTGATTAAGCGCCTGTGGAAATGGTGGCGTACCCCCAGCCGTCTGGCGCTAGGGACGCTGCTGTTGATCGGTTTTGTTGGCGGCATCGTCTTCTGGGGTGGCTTTAACACCGGGATGGAAAAAGCCAATACCGAAGAGTTCTGCATTAGCTGCCACGAAATGCGCAACACGGTGTATCAGGAATACATGGATTCCGTGCACTACAACAACCGTAGCGGCGTCCGTGCGACCTGTCCGGATTGTCACGTTCCGCACGAGTTTGTGCCGAAGATGATACGCAAGCTCAAAGCAAGTAAAGAGCTGTATGGTAAAATTTTTGGCGTTATTGACACGCCGCAGAAATTTGAAGCTCATCGTCTGACGATGGCACAGAATGAGTGGCGGCGCATGAAGGACAATAACTCGCAGGAGTGCCGTAACTGTCACAACTTCGAGTATATGGATACAACCGCCCAGAAATCGGTTGCCGCGAAGATGCATGACCAGGCGGTGAAAGATGGGCAAACCTGTATTGATTGCCATAAAGGGATAGCGCACAAGCTGCCCGATATGCGTGAAGTCGAGCCAGGTTTTTAACAGGGTTATTGCGTGGGTATGCTTGAAGCCAGAGAGTTACTTTGTGAGCGGGATGAACGAACCTTATTTAGTGGCTTGTCATTTACGCTGAACGCAGGAGAGTGGGTACAAATCACCGGTAGCAACGGCGCGGGGAAGACAACGCTTCTCCGTTTGCTGACGGGGTTGTCTCGCCCTGACGCAGGCGAGGTTCTCTGGCAAGGGCAGCCCTTGCATCAGGTACGCGACAGCTACCATCAAAACCTGTTATGGATAGGCCATCAGCCGGGGATCAAAACCCGGCTGACGGCGTTAGAAAATCTGCACTTTTATCATCGCGATGGCGATACCGCACAATGTCTGGAAGCCCTGGCGCAGGCCGGGCTTGCCGGATTCGAAGATATTCCTGTAAATCAGCTCTCGGCCGGGCAACAACGCCGCGTCGCTTTAGCGCGTCTGTGGCTGACCCGTGCCACGTTATGGATCCTCGACGAGCCTTTTACCGCGATTGACGTTAACGGTGTCGATCGTCTGACCCAGCGTATGGCGCAGCATACGGAGCAGGGGGGGATTGTGATTCTGACTACCCACCAGCCGCTCAACGTTGCTGAAAGTAAAATTCGCCGCATTTCACTGACGCAAACGAGGGCCGCATGATGTTCTGGCGCATTTTCCGTCTTGAGCTGCGTGTAGCGTTTCGCCATAGCGCCGAAATCGCCAACCCGCTGTGGTTCTTCCTGATTGTAATTACCCTTTTTCCGCTCAGTATCGGTCCGGAGCCGCAACTGCTGGCGCGTATTGCACCGGGCATTATCTGGGTTGCTGCGCTGCTTTCATCCTTGCTGGCGCTGGAACGACTGTTCCGTGACGATTTGCAGGACGGCAGTCTTGAACAATTGATGTTGTTGCCGTTACCCTTGCCCGCCGTTGTGCTGGCGAAGGTGATGGCGCACTGGATGGTAACCGGTCTGCCGTTACTCATCCTTTCGCCACTGGTAGCAATGCTACTGGGAATGGATGTTTATGGCTGGCAAGTGATGGCGCTGACGCTGCTGCTGGGAACGCCTACGCTTGGCTTTCTCGGTGCACCGGGCGTGGCGCTGACAGTGGGACTTAAGCGCGGTGGTGTGCTGCTCAGCATACTGGTGTTACCGCTGACTATCCCATTACTCATCTTTGCCACCGCCGCGATGGACGCGGCTTCTATGCATTTGCCCGTTGACGGGTATCTGGCAATTTTAGGCGCGTTGCTGGCAGGCACCGCGACATTAAGTCCTTTTGCGACGGCGGCAGCGTTACGAATCAGCATTCAATAACGCTGGATTACTGATTTTTGTTCGAGTCTGGTATCGAAACTATGTGGAAAACACTGCATCAACTGGCGATCCCACCACGGCTGTATCAAATCTGTGGCTGGTTTATACCGTGGCTGGCAATTGCCAGTGTGGTCGTGCTTACCGTCGGCTGGATCTGGGGATTCGGCTTTGCTCCGGCTGATTATCAGCAGGGAAATAGCTACCGCATTATCTACCTGCATGTGCCTGCGGCGATCTGGTCGATGGGCATTTATGCATCAATGGCAGTGGCAGCGTTTATTGGCCTTGTCTGGCAGATGAAAATGGCCAACCTGGCGGTGGCGGCGATGGCCCCCATTGGTGCCGTGTTTACCTTTATTGCCCTGGTTACCGGCTCTGCATGGGGAAAACCGATGTGGGGCACCTGGTGGGTATGGGATGCACGTCTGACTTCTGAACTGGTGCTGCTGTTTTTGTATGTGGGTGTGATTGCCCTGTGGCACGCCTTCGACGACCGCCGTCTGGCGGGCCGTGCGGCAGGTATCCTGGTGCTGATTGGCGTGGTGAATCTGCCGATTATTCATTACTCCGTGGAGTGGTGGAACACCCTGCATCAGGGATCAACGCGGATGCAGCAAAGTATCGATCCGGCGATGCGTTCGCCGCTGCGCTGGTCGATTTTTGGCTTCCTGCTCCTGTCTGCCACGCTGACGCTGATGCGGATGCGTAATTTGATTTTGCTGATGGAAAAACGCCGTCCGTGGGTGAGTGAACTGATACTGAAAAGAGGCCGTAAATGACCCCTGCATTTGCTTCCTGGAATGAATTTTTCGCAATGGGCGGTTACGCCTTTTTTGTCTGGCTGGCGGTGGTGATGACCGTTATTCCGCTGGTGGTTTTGGTCGTGCACTCGGTGATGCAACATCGCGCAATTCTGCGTGGCGTGGCGCAACAGCGGGCGCGTGAGGCGCGTTTACGTGCTGCGCAACAGCAGGAGGCTGCATGAATATTCGCCGTAAAAACCGCTTGTGGATTGCCTGTGCCGTGTTGGCAGGGCTGGCGCTGACTATCGGTCTGGTGCTATATGCGCTGCGCTCGAATATCGATCTCTTTTATACGCCGGGGGAAATTCTCTACGGCAAGCGTGAAACTCAGCAAATGCCGGAAGTCGGTCAGCGTCTGCGCGTTGGCGGGATGGTGATGCCGGGTAGTGTGCAGCGCGATCCCAATTCGCTGAAAGTGACCTTCACCATTTACGATGCTGAAGGCTCAGTGGATGTCTCTTACGAAGGCATTTTGCCGGATCTGTTCCGTGAAGGGCAGGGCGTTGTGGTGCAGGGCGAACTGGAAAAAGGCAATCATATCCTCGCGAAAGAAGTGCTGGCGAAACACGATGAAAACTATACGCCGCCAGAAGTTGAGAAAGCGATGGAAGCTAACCACCGTCGCCCGGCGAGTGTTTATAAGGACCCAGCATCATGATGCCAGAAATTGGTAACGGACTGCTGTGCCTGGCGCTGGGAATTGCGCTGCTGCTGTCCGTGTATCCGCTATGGGGCGTGGCGCGCGGAGATGCGCGCATGATGGCGTCTTCCCGCTTGTTTGCCTGGCTGCTGTTTATGTCTGTGGCTGGCGCATTTCTGGTGCTGGTCAATGCTTTCGTGGTCAACGACTTCACCGTCACCTATGTTGCCAGCAACTCCAATACCCAGCTTCCGGTGTGGTATCGCGTGGCGGCTACCTGGGGCGCGCATGAAGGCTCGCTACTGCTGTGGGTGCTGCTGATGAGCGGCTGGACCTTTGCGGTGGCGATTTTTAGTCAGCGTATTCCGCTGGATATTGTGGCCCGTGTACTGGCGATAATGGGGATGGTCAGTGTCGGCTTTTTGCTGTTCATTCTCTTTACCTCTAACCCGTTCTCTCGCACGTTGCCGAACTTCCCGATTGAAGGTCGCGATCTTAACCCGCTATTGCAGGATCCGGGGCTGATCTTCCATCCGCCTCTGCTTTATATGGGGTACGTGGGTTTCTCGGTGGCGTTTGCTTTTGCCATTGCTTCTTTGCTGAGCGGGCGTCTGGACAGCACTTATGCGCGTTTTACTCGTCCGTGGACGCTGGCAGCGTGGATCTTCCTGACGCTCGGCATCGTGCTCGGTTCCGCATGGGCCTATTACGAACTCGGCTGGGGTGGCTGGTGGTTCTGGGATCCGGTAGAAAACGCCTCGTTTATGCCGTGGCTGGTGGGGACTGCGCTGATGCACTCACTGGCGGTCACTGAACAACGCGCCAGCTTCAAAGCGTGGACATTACTGCTGGCAATCAGTGCCTTCTCGTTGTGTCTGTTGGGGACTTTCCTCGTGCGTTCCGGCGTGCTGGTATCGGTACACGCGTTTGCGTCTGATCCGGCGCGCGGTATGTTTATCCTCGCCTTTATGGTGCTGGTGATTGGCGGTTCGCTGCTGCTGTTTGCCGCGCGTGGACACAAAGTTCGCTCACGCGTAAACAATGCGCTGTGGTCGCGGGAATCTTTGCTGTTAGCGAACAATGTTTTGCTGGTCGCTGCGATGCTGGTGGTGTTGCTGGGGACGCTGCTGCCGTTGGTGCATAAGCAACTGGGACTGGGCAGTATTTCGATTGGCGAACCGTTCTTCAACACCATGTTTACCTGGCTGATGGTGCCGTTTGCGCTACTGCTTGGTGTCGGTCCTCTGGTGCGCTGGGGGCGGGATCGCCCGCGTAAGATCCGCAATTTATTGATTATCGCCTTCATCTCTACGCTGGTGCTGTCGCTGCTGTTGCCGTGGCTGTTCGAAAGCAAAGTTGTGGCGATGACGGTGCTCGGCCTGGCAATGGCCTGCTGGATTGCGGTGCTGGCAATTGCGGAAGCTGCGCTACGTATTTCACGCGGCACGAAAACCACCTTCAGTTATTGGGGGATGGTGGCGGCTCACCTTGGGCTGGCAGTGACAATTGTTGGCATTGCCTTTAGCCAGAACTATAGCGTTGAGCGTGATGTGCGCATGAAGTCCGGCGATAGCGTCGATATTCATGAATATCGCTTCACCTTCCGTGATGTCAAAGAGGTGACTGGCCCGAACTGGCGTGGCGGTGTGGCGACTATCGGCGTAACGCGCGATGGCAAGCCGGAAACGGTGCTGTATGCGGAAAAACGTTATTACAACACTGCCGGGTCGATGATGACCGAAGCGGCAATTGACGGCGGCATCACGCGTGACCTGTACGCGGCCCTCGGTGAAGAGCTGGAAAACGGCGCGTGGGCCGTGCGTCTTTACTACAAACCATTTGTTCGCTGGATTTGGGCGGGCGGGCTGATGATGGCGTTGGGCGGACTGCTGTGTCTGTTTGATCCTCGCTATCGTAAGCGCGTGAGTCCGCAAAAAACTGCGCCGGAGGCCGTATGAAGCGCAAAGTATTGTTAATTCCGTTGATTATCTTCCTGGCGATTGCCGCGGCGCTGCTGTGGCAGCTGGCGCGTAATGCCGAAGGGGATGATCCGACCAATCTGGAATCGGCGCTCATTGGCAAGCCTGTGCCGAAGTTTCGTCTCGAATCACTGGACAATCCGGGGCAGTTTTATCAGGCGGATGTGCTGACTCAGGGCAAACCAGTACTGCTTAACGTCTGGGCGACCTGGTGTCCGACCTGCCGTGCGGAACATCAATATCTGAATCAGCTTTCTGCGCAGGGCATCCGCGTGGTCGGCATGAACTATAAAGACGATCGCCAGAAGGCAATCAGCTGGCTGAAAGAGCTGGGCAATCCTTACGCGCTAAGCCTGTTTGATGGCGATGGCATGTTAGGGCTGGATCTCGGTGTCTATGGCGCGCCAGAAACGTTTCTTATTGACGGCAACGGCATCATTCGCTATCGCCATGCGGGCGATCTGAATCCTCGCGTCTGGGAAGAAGAGATCAAGCCGCTGTGGGAGAAATACAGTAAGGAGGCCGCACAATGAGGTTTTTATTGGGCGTGCTGATGCTGATGATCTCCGGCTCAGCGCTGGCGACCATCGATGTGTTGCAGTTTAAAGATGAAGCACAGGAACAACAGTTCCGTCAGCTCACTGAAGAACTGCGCTGCCCGAAATGCCAGAACAACAGCATTGCCGATTCCAACTCGATGATTGCCACCGACCTGCGTCAGAAAGTGTATGAACTGATGCAGGAAGGTAAAAGTAAAAAAGAGATTGTCGATTATATGGTGGCGCGTTACGGCAACTTCGTCACTTACGATCCGCCGTTAACGCCGCTGACCGTGCTGCTGTGGGTGCTGCCAGTAGTGGCTATTGGCATTGGCGGTTGGGTCATATACGCCCGCTCGCGGCGTCGGGTACGCGTGGTGCCGGAAGCGTTTCCTGAACAAAGCGTGCCGGAAGGTAAGCGTGCCGGATATGTTGTTTATCTGCCGGGTATTGTGGTGGCGTTAATTGTGGCTGGCGTCAGCTACTACCAGACTGGCAATTATCAGCAGGTGAAAATCTGGCAGCAGGCCACGGCACAGGCTCCGGCGTTGCTGGACAGGGCGCTGGATCCGAAAGCCGATCCGCTCAACGAAGAAGAGATGTCGCGTCTTGCGCTGGGGATGCGTACTCAACTGCAAAAAAATCCGGGAGATATAGAAGGCTGGATTATGTTGGGCCGCGTTGGCATGGCGCTGGGTAACGCCAGTATCGCCACCGATGCATACGCCACTGCGTATCGCCTCGATCCGAAAAACAGTGATGCTGCACTGGGATACGCTGAAGCGTTGACTCGTTCATCTGATCCCAACGACAACCGCCTCGGCGGTGAACTGCTACGTCAGCTGGTGAGAACGGACCATAGCAATATCCGTGTGCTAAGCATGTATGCGTTTAATGCCTTTGAGCAGCAGCGATTTGGCGAAGCCGTTGCCGCGTGGGAGATGATGTTGAAACTCTTACCTGCCAACGATACTCGCCGTGCGGTGATTGAACGTAGTATCGCGCAGGCGATGCAACATTTGTCGCCGCAGGAGAGTAAATAAAAAGAGGCCCGATGGTGATGCCATCGGGCTAGACTGTTGACAAAGTGCGCTTAGTTTATGCCGGATGCGGCGTGAACGCCTTATCCGGCCTACAAAATTGTGTAAATTCAATAAATTGATCGATCCACGTAGGCCTGATAAGCGTAGCGCATCAGGCAGTTTTGCGTTTGTCATAAATCTCAGCCCGATGATAAATCCATCGGGCTATTTTTATTGTGCCCCGCGTTGTTGCAGGAACAGAATGGTGGCCGCCACGCGTGAGCGGACATTGAGTTTACGCAGCAGATTGCGAATATGTACTTTTACTGTCTGCTCGGAAATATTCAACACCGAGGCAATCTGTTTATTTGACAGCCCCTGTGCCAGCTCGTGCAGAACATCCAGCTCGCGCTCCGTCAGCACGCTGAAGGGATCTTCTTCCGCGCCAAACATTTCACGTTCACGTAAGTACTGATTGACGCGTTCGCTAAAGACTTTGCTGCCTTTCGCTCCGGCACGAATCGCTTCCAGCAATACTTCCGGGTCGCTGTCTTTCAACAGATAACCGTCTGCGCCTGCGTCTATCAGCGCAAAGACATCGCTGGAGGCATCGGATACGGTCAGGATAATAATTTGCGCGGTAACGCCATCCCTGCGCAAGGCATTGAGAGTATCCAGGCCACTCATACCTTTCATATTGAGATCCAGCAAGATCACGTCGATATCCAGTCTATTCGCCAGATCGATAGCGCTCGCGCCGTCGCCCGCTTCGGCGACCACTTCAAAGCCAGGATCAAGCTCCAGTAACTGACGAACACCGCGTCGCATAAGTGGATGATCATCCACAATCATCACCTGAAAAGGCGTTGCTTCAGGCATAGTAGTCTCCTGAGGTTTTATTAGAATCATTATGTTTGAGCGTAGCGTTGGTAACGCTACCAGGCGCGTGAATGTTACCCCATTTTATGTATGGACATGTAGTGAAAACTACAACCTTGTCGTTCGCTTTGGCATCATTTTCATTATAAAGACGGAATTTTGCATCAGCTTCTCATCAAGAAAAACAACTAAAAAATCAATCACAATACTTGTGCATTTCTTTAAACAGTTTTTAAAAACTGACTCCGGGTATGGAGCTATGGGTATTTTCTGTACCCAATGCTTTTAACAGCAATTAATTTCATAGGATGAAAGCTCAATGCATCAATCTGGTTCTGTTTCTCTTTGTCGTTCCGCAATATCTGTTCTGGTGGCTACAGCGTTATATTCACCCATAGCATTGGCATCAACTGTTGAGTATGGTGAGACAGTTGATGGTGTTGTCCTGGAAAAAGATATCCAGCTGGTTTATGGGACCGCCAATAATACGAAAATCAATCCTGGCGGAGAACACCATATAAAAGAATTTGGTGTAAGTAATAATACTGAAATTAACGGAGGGTATCAGTACATTGAAATGAATGGCGCCGCAGAATACTCAGTATTAAATGACGGTTATCAAATTGTTCAAATGGGTGGCGCGGCAAACCAGACTACGCTCAATAATGGTGTGCTACAGGTTTATGGCGCAGCGAATGATACCACGATTAAAGGCGGGCGCTTAATCGTTGAAAAAGATGGGGGGGCCGTCTTTGTCGCTATCGAAAAGGGAGGACTACTGGAGGTTAAAGAGGGGGGATTTGCATTTGCGGTAGATCAGAAAGCAGGCGGTGCTATTAAAACAACCACGCGGGCCATGGAGGTATTCGGAACAAACCGTCTCGGTCAGTTCGATATCAAGAATGGTATTGCTAATAATATGTTGTTGGAAAACGGCGGAAGTTTGCGAGTTGAAGAAAATGACTTCGCTTATAATACCACTGTAGATAGTGGCGGCTTACTGGAGGTTATGGATGGCGGGACTGTAACTGGCGTTGATAAAAAAGCAGGCGGAAAATTAATTGTCTCAACGAATGCGCTGGAAGTGAGTGGTCCAAACAGTAAAGGCCAATTTAGTATAAAAGATGGTGTGTCAAAAAATTATGAACTGGATGATGGTTCCGGGCTCATTGTTATGGAGGACACGCAGGCCATTGATACTATCCTTGATAAGCATGCCACTATGCAATCGCTGGGAAAGGATACTGGTACGAAAGTGCAGGCAAATGCGGTATATGATCTCGGTCGATCATATCAGAATGGAAGTATCACGTATTCCTCAAAAGCCATCTCTGAAAATATGGTTATCAACAATGGCCGCGCTAACGTCTGGGCTGGCACAATGGTTAACGTTTCAGTCAGAGGGAATGATGGCATTCTTGAGGTCATGAAGCCGCAAATAAATTATGCACCCGCAATGTTGGTGGGTAAGGTAGTGGTTTCTGAGGGCGCTTCTTTTAGAACGCATGGTGCCGTGGATACCAGCAAAGCGGACGTTTCGCTCGAAAATAGCGTATGGACCATCATTGCCGATATCACTACGACGAACCAAAACACCCTCCTCAACTTAGCCAACCTTGCGATGTCTGACGCAAATGTGATTATGATGGATGAGCCAGTGACTCGTTCATCAGTGACGGCAAGTGCGGAAAATTTCATTACGTTGACCACCAATACCCTGTCGGGAAACGGCAATTTTTATATGCGTACCGATATGGCTAATCATCAGAGCGATCAGCTCAACGTCACCGGTCAGGCAACAGGTGATTTCAAAATATTCGTGACGGACACCGGTGCCAGCCCGGCAGCAGGAGATAGCCTTACACTGGTAACAACGGGCGGCGGTGATGCTGCATTTACGTTGGGCAATGCCGGAGGCGTTGTTGATATCGGTACGTATGAATATACCTTGCTGGATAATGGCAACCATAGCTGGAGTCTGGCAGAGAATCGCGCGCAAATTACCCCTTCAACCACTGATGTGCTGAATATGGCGGCCGCACAACCGCTGGTATTTGATGCAGAACTGGACACCGTGCGTGAGCGTCTTGGTAGCGTAAAAGGCGTTAGTTACGATACGGCGATGTGGAGTTCGGCAATTAACACCCGCAACAACGTGACCACTGATGCGGGAGCTGGTTTTGAGCAAACATTGACGGGCCTGACGCTCGGTATCGATAGCCGTTTCTCCCGTGAAGAAAGCAGTACAATTCGCGGCTTGATCTTTGGTTACTCTCATTCTGATATTGGTTTTGATCGCGGCGGCAAAGGTAATATCGATAGCTATACCCTGGGGGCTTATGCCGGTTGGGAGCATCAGAACGGTGCCTATGTTGATGGGGTGGTGAAAGTTGACCGTTTTGCCAACACCATCCATGGCAAGATGAGTAATGGGGCAACAGCGTTTGGCGATTACAATAGTAACGGCGCGGGTGCTCATGTTGAGAGCGGGTTCCGTTGGGTTGACGGATTGTGGAGTGTTAGACCCTATCTGGCCTTTACCGGCTTTACCACAGATGGTCAGGACTACACGTTATCAAACGGCATGCGCGCGGATGTGGGAAATACCCGGATATTACGCGCTGAAGCGGGAACGGCGGTAAGCTATCACATGGACCTGCAAAACGGTACGACGCTGGAACCCTGGCTGAAAGCGGCCGTGCGTCAGGAATACGCCGATTCTAACCAGGTGAAAGTTAATGACGATGGCAAATTTAATAATGATGTGGCTGGAACCAGTGGCGTTTATCAGGCTGGTATAAGGTCATCGTTTACCCCGACGTTAAGCGGTCATTTGTCAGTCAGCTATGGCAATGGCGCAGGGGTAGAATCGCCGTGGAATACTCAGGCGGGTGTGGTCTGGACGTTCTGATAACAGAAAATAAACAGGCTGTGATGTGTCACGGTCTGTTTATCGAATTAATTGCAGATATAAAAAAACCAACCGTAAGGGTTGGTTTTTTCTTGGGATTTTTGGTCGGCACGAGAGGATTTGAACCTCCGACCCCCGACACCCCATGACGGTGCGCTACCAGGCTGCGCTACGTGCCGACTCGTGGCTGCTAATACTACCGTTTTCCACACCGATTGCAAGTAAGATATTTCGCTAACTGATTTATAATTAATCAGTTAGCGATAAAACGCTTCTCGTCTGTCAGCACTTGCAATAACAAACTTAACTGTGGTTTTTCATCTTTCACTCTTTCACCACGTAAGTTGTAAGTGCGGTATTTACCGTTATTGTTCAGTACCAGCGTCTTTTTCGGGGTGGTAATTGCCAGCGTATCGTTATCCGCTGCGGTAACCCAGTAATGACGGCGTTGAGGGTTGAACAAATCCTGACCTTGCGAATATTCGCTGGCAGGTGTGCTGACATGTAGCAGGCGTTGCATCAGCGTCGTCATCAGATCGGTATGATCAGTCAGAGCATTAATACGCTGCGCCGGCGTGCCTGGCCAGTGAATCACTAATGGCACCTGCAGATGACCGTGGGACCAGTCAAAGGTTTCTTCCTCTTCGCTCAGTGGAATACCCCGACCGGCAGTGATAATCACCACCGTATTGTCCAGTTTGCCAGAATCACGCAGTGCATTGAGCACGCGGTTGATCTGGTCATCGACATTGCCTGCCGCCCGGCTATATTTCCGTGCAAATGCCTGCTGATTGCTGTCGTCAATGTTAGTACCATTGAAAGAAACCCACGAGAACCAGCGGTTATCTTCTTGTGCGTAGCGTCCCAGCCAGTTGATCCACTGCGTGGCGGTCTGCTCGTCGGATTGGGTGCGTACGCTCGGCATCGAGAAATCTGACAACAATGCCTGGCGATACAGCGGGCTGGTAAAGCCATCTGATGAGAATAACCCCAGCTGATAGCCTTGCTGATTAAGCGCAGTAATTAATGCCGCAGGCGTACGGGTCGACAGAATGCCGTCCATATAGCTCGGCGAGATGCCATAGAACAGGCCAAAGATGCCGTTGTCTGTAGTGTTGCCGGAGCTCATATGGCGCGTGAACGAAATATTTTGCTCAGCAAAACCTGCCAGCGCAGGCATCTGCTTCTCGAAGCGTGAGTAGTTCAGGCCATCGACAGTAATCAACAGCACATTCTGCCCGGTGCCCATATCGCGATAGCGCAGTTCGCTTAACGGATACTGAACGGAAACGGCGTCTGGATTACCTTGCTCAATAAGACGGCGTTGATACTCCTGCGCATCAAGCAGACCATGCTTCTCAAGAAAACGTCGCGCCGTCATCGGGTACGAAAGCGGCAGGTTAGCGCGCTGCATGGTGATCGGGCGATAGAAGTTGGCATCGGCCCAGATATACACCACATGCGAGGCGATAAAGGCGATAAATAAGAATGCGGCCAGCGGGCGCGCGAAGCGTCGACGACGCGTCAGGCTGCGCAGCTTTTGCCAGCTCCACGTCGCAAACACCAGTTCAAGCAATAAAATAACCGGCACGCTGATGAACATCAGCTGCCAGTCGCGCGCCATCTCATTTTCGTCTGGGTTGATAACCAGTTGCCAGACGATGGGATTAAGATGGAGATGGAAACGAGTAAAGACTTCGCTATCGATCAGTAATAGCGTCATTCCCGCCGTTGCCAGAATGACGGACAAAAACCTCATCAGCCTCTGGGAGCCGACGATAAAGGTCAGCGGGAAGAGGATCAGCAAGTAGGTGGCGAACACCAGGAAGCTGAAATGGCCGATAATGCTTACGTAGGAATAAATGCGACCAGCAAGCGTTGTCGGCCAGTCGGCGATAAACAGGTAACGGCTGCCAATGACGAGCGAAAGCAGAATATTGAACAGTGCAAACCAGTGCCCCCAACTGACCATCTGGGAGACTTTTTCACGGTAGCGCTGACGATGAGTTACCATAACCTGTTATCTGTTTCCCTTAGTGCGCTTTGTCTTCGTTGATAGAGGACTGTAAGGCGCGGGCAAAAGAGTTGGCAATTGCCTGGCGTTGGGCCGGGGCAATGCTGGTGTTGATAAGGTTAGTGACCATGTTGCCTAACACCATCAGGGAAAGGTCGGTCGGAGCCTTATGTTTTTCCAGTACGTTGAGCAGCTCTGCGAGCAATTGTTCAACCTGTTCATCACTGTAGCGGGAAATTTGTGGCATAAATCGAAATCAGTTAGTTGATGAAAGGGCAACATATTACCGTAGCAACGGTTTTTTTTCTGCTTTTTTATGCGTTAAATCATTCTCGTTACGCTGCCTTCTGTAAAATGACCGCCATCTTTTATTGCGTCGCTTAACCGGCGGTGGTTGAATACCGCCCGGTCTTAAAGGAGAGTTTATCATGAGTCTGGATATCAACCAGATTGCTCTGCACCAGCTTATCAAGCGTGATGAGCAGAACCTTGAGCTGGTGTTGCGCGATTCATTGCTGGAACCGACAGAAACCGTCGTTGAGATGGTGGCAGAACTGCATCGGGTCTATAGCGCCAAAAATAAAGCTTACGGCTTGTTTAGCGAAGAGAGTGAACTGGCGCAGACGCTGCGCTTACAGCGTCAGGGCGAAGAGGACTTCCTGGCATTTAGCCGCGCGGCAACCGGCCGCCTGCGTGACGAATTAGCGAAATATCCTTTTGCTGACGGTGGATTCGTGCTGTTTTGCCACTATCGCTATCTGGCGGTGGAGTATTTGCTGGTGGCAGTTCTGAGCAACCTGAGCAGTATGCGCGTTAACGAAAATCTCGACATCAACCCAACCCATTATCTTGATATCAATCATGCGGATATTGTTGCGCGTATCGATTTAACCGAATGGGAAACCAATCCAGAGTCCACCCGCTATCTCACTTTCCTGAAAGGGCGAGTAGGGCGCAAAGTGGCGGATTTCTTTATGGATTTCCTCGGGGCCAGCGAAGGGTTAAACGCGAAAGCGCAAAACCGTGGGCTGTTGCAAGCGGTTGATGATTTCACTGCCGAAGCACAACTGGATAAAGCAGAGCGACAGAACGTGCGCCAGCAGGTTTATAGCTACTGTAATGAGCAGCTGCAGGCAGGCGAAGAGATCGAACTGAAATCGCTGTCGAAAGAGCTGGCAGGCGTAAGCGAAGTGAGCTTCACGGAGTTTGCGGCTGAAAAAGGCTACGAACTGGAAGAGAGCTTCCCGGCAGACCGTAGCACACTGCGTCAGTTGACGAAGTTTGCCGGTAGCGGCGGTGGCTTGACTATTAACTTTGATGCGATGCTGTTAGGTGAACGCATCTTCTGGGATCCAGCAACCGATACCTTGACCATTAAAGGCACGCCGCCGAATTTGCGCGACCAATTGCAGCGCCGGACGTCTGGCGGCAATTAATCGGTTTTGTGTTCTGAATGCCAGATGCGGCGTGAACGCCTTATCTGGCCTGCAAAAAATAGCAATACCGTAATCAGGCATAATCTGCAGATACAAAAAACCCCGCCGGAGCGGGGTTTTTTACAACTTATTCAGCAATTAAGCGCGAACGAAGTCGATGTGCTGCAGCTTCGGTTTGTACGGGTGACGCTGTACGTCCTGAGCTTTAACTTTGATTTCTTTACCGTCAACAACGATGGTCAGAACTTCGCTGTAGAATTCAGCTTTAGCTTGCATGTTCATGACTTTGTCGTGATCCAGCTCGATAGCCAGCGGCGCTTCTTTGCCACCGTAGATGATTGCCGGGAACTTGTTAGCGGCACGCAGGCGGCGGCTCGCACCCTTACCCTGCTCTTTACGTACTTCTGCGTTGATAGTAAACATTTCTTTCTCTCTTAAATTAATCCTGCTACAGGCGACCCAGCAACAGGTAAGTGATCTGCTTTGCGTATGCAAAAGCGGGCGAGATTCTATACTCAATCGCCTTATACATCAATCAAAACTACCATTAACCGCGTAATTCGTGCGCCAGACGAAAACGACCTTCGTAATCGAACACTTTTTCACGCACCTGCCAGTACTGGCCTTTCATGCGGGCGACGACAAAATCCGGGTGTCGCAATAAGGCTTGCTGGGCGAGGATATCGGCGGCGGTGATCCAGCGCAGCGGGATGCCCGGTGTGCGCGTATGCGGGCGGATAAAAAGCTGCTCGAAGGCGGTACGCTGGGCAGGTGTTTGCAGACGGAAACGCTCACTCACATCCGCGCCGTCTTCATCGTAATAGGTGATTTTCAACCATTCGCCTTTCTCGTCGTGCCCATGTTGCAAAGACATGCCGCTACAGCGTAATACCAGCGCGTCTTTCAGTCGTAGCGCCGCTTTTAACATATCGTCCGGATCAACCAGTACGGTGTCACATTCGCGGCAGCGGCGGGCGGCAATATCGTTTTCCGCGTTACATTGCGGGCAATTTTTAAAACGGAAACGGAAGTCACATTGTTCGCGATGACCGTCGTCATCTTCAAACCATCCCTGACAGCGACGACCAAAGTGTTCAATCAATGTCCCGTCGGCGGTCGTTTTCCCCCAAAAGGTGTTGGCAAAACCGCAGGCAGGGCAGAAAACCTGTACCGGAACGTTGTCACTTTTGCCTTTTGGTGTACCAACTTCCGGCGCGTAGAGATCGTGAGGATTACCCGCATAATCAAGAATTAAGCAATCAGTCTTGCCCGGAGCGAGACGCAGACCGCGCCCGACAATTTGTTGGTAAAGACTCACTGATTCGGTAGGGCGCAGAATGGCGATAAGATCGACGTGCGGGGCGTCAAATCCGGTGGTCAGTACCGCGACGTTGACCAGATAGCGAAAACGCTGGGCTTTAAAATTTTCAATTAACACATCGCGCTCAGCGCCGGGGATGTCGCCAGTAATCAGTGCTGCATCTTCGGCAGGCAGTAATCCCACAATCTCTTTTGCGTGTTCAACCGTCGCGGCAAAAATCATCACCCCTTTGCGCGTTGCAGCAAACTCCATAATCTGGCTGATGATGTGCGGGGTAATACGTTGTTGTTTTTTCAGCTCACGGTTGAGATCGGCTTCGCTGAACAGCCCGTTACTCTGTGCCTGCAAGCGGCTGAAATCGTATTGCACTACTGGCATATCCAGTCGTTCTGGCGGCGTCAGATAGCCGTGTTTAATCATATAACGCAGCGGCAGCTCATAAATGCAGTCACGGAAAAGGGCTTTCTCATCGCCGCGTACCATGCCGTGATAATGAAACTGGTAGATCCAGCCTTTGCCCAATCGAAAAGGCGTGGCAGTCAGCCCCAGCAGGCGTAAGTGGGGATTCACTTTTGTCAGGTGAGTGAGGATTTGCTGATACTGGCTCTCTTCATCGTCACCAATACGGTGACATTCATCGACAATCAACAGCGAAAATTCACCCTGAAAGGCATCAAGATTACGGGCGACAGACTGCACGCTGCCAAATACCACTTTACCGTGGCTCTCTTTGCGCTTTAGCCCGGCGGCAAAAATATCGGCTTCCAGCCCCAGCGCCTGATACTTTGCATGGTTTTGCGCCACCAGTTCTTTAACGTGTGCCAGCACCAGCACGCGACCACGAGCCAGCCGTGCCAGTTCCGCTATCACCAGGCTTTTACCTGCGCCGGTGGGCAGCACGATAACGGCAGGGGTTTTATGACGACGAAAATGGTTGAGCGTGGCATCCACGGCTTCTTGCTGATATGGGCGAAGTGTAAAAATCATGGTCTCGCGTAGGTAGATTATTCTGCTAATAGTATGCCATGGATCTTTTTCCCTTGAGGGATGTTATTAGACCGCTATACTGGGCAGACAACAGTTCAGATTTTCGGGTCAATGCCCGACCTCCGTTTTTACAGGCAAAATCACACACATGCGACTTGATAAATTTATCGCACAGCAACTCGGCGTTAGCCGTGCTATTGCCGGGCGTGAAATCCGCGGCAATCGTGTCACCGTCGATGGCGAAATCGTCCGTAATGCAGCGTTCAAACTGCTTCCTGAACATGATGTCGCTTACGATGGCAACCCGCTGGCGCAGCAACACGGTCCACGTTACTTCATGCTCAATAAGCCTCAGGGCTATGTTTGCTCCACGGACGACCCTGATCACCCAACGGTGCTCTATTTTCTTGATGAACCGGTAGCGTGGAAACTGCATGCGGCGGGGCGGTTGGATATTGATACCACCGGTCTGGTGCTGATGACTGATGATGGTCAGTGGTCGCACCGCATTACTTCTCCGCGCCATCATTGCGAGAAGACCTATCTGGTGACACTGGAATCACCTGTAGCTGACGATACGGCAGAGCAATTTGCTAAAGGCGTGCAGCTGCATAACGAAAAAGATCTCACTAAGCCTGCGGTGCTGGAAGTGATTACCCCAACGCAGGTTCGTCTGACCATCAGCGAAGGGCGTTATCATCAGGTGAAACGCATGTTCGCCGCCGTGGGTAACCACGTGGTTGAGCTGCATCGTGAACGTATTGGCGGTATTACGCTGGATGCTGATTTAGCCCCCGGTGAATATCGTCCGTTAACTGAAGAAGAAATTGCCAGCGTCGTCTAACTTTTCAATGACTTTCAGGAGCCCGTTGTGACCACCCGACAGCATTCGTCGTTTGCTATTGTTTTTATCCTTGGCCTGCTGGCCATGTTGATGCCGCTGTCGATTGATATGTATCTGCCCGCGCTACCGGTAATTTCAGCGCAGTTTGGCGTACCGGCGGGCAGTACGCAGATGACCCTCAGTACTTATATTCTGGGCTTTGCGTTGGGGCAGTTAATCTACGGGCCGATGGCAGACAGCTTCGGGCGTAAGCCGGTGGTGCTCGGCGGTACGCTGGTGTTTGCCGCCGCCGCGGTGGCGTGTGCGTTGGCAAACACCATCGATCAGCTGATTGTGATGCGTTTCTTCCACGGGCTGGCTGCGGCTGCGGCCAGCGTGGTCATTAACGCCCTGATGCGCGATATTTACCCGAAAGAAGAGTTCTCGCGGATGATGTCGTTTGTCATGCTGGTGACAACCATTGCACCGCTGATGGCACCGATAGTTGGCGGCTGGGTGCTGGTGTGGCTGAGCTGGCATTACATCTTCTGGATCCTGGCATTAGCGGCGATTCTGGCTTCGGCAATGATTTTCTTCCTGATTAAAGAAACCTTACCACCGGAGCGTCGTCAGCCATTTCACATTCGTACCACTATTGGTAACTTTGCGGCGCTGTTCCGCCATAAACGTGTTCTGAGCTACATGCTTGCCAGTGGTTTCAGCTTTGCCGGGATGTTCTCATTCTTAAGCGCCGGACCGTTTGTTTATATTGAAATTAACCACGTCGCGCCGGAAAACTTTGGTTATTACTTTGCGCTAAACATTGTTTTTCTGTTCGTGATGACCATCTTTAACAGCCGCTTCGTCCGCCGCATTGGCGCGTTAAATATGTTCCGCTCGGGGTTGTGGATACAATTTATTATGGCAGCGTGGATGGTCATCAGTGCGCTGCTGGGGCTGGGATTTTGGTCGCTGGTGGTTGGCGTTGCGGCGTTTGTGGGCTGCGTGTCGATGGTGTCATCCAATGCGATGGCGGTCATTCTTGATGAGTTTCCCCATATGGCGGGAACGGCATCTTCGCTGGCAGGAACCTTCCGTTTTGGCATAGGGGCAATTGTTGGCGCATTGCTTTCTCTTGCGACCTTTAACTCTGCATGGCCGATGATTTGGTCAATTGCATTCTGCGCAACCAGCTCCATTCTCTTCTGTCTGTACGCCAGTCGGCCGAAAAAACGGTGATCTATTGCACAACGAGGAAGCTAAAAGGCTTCCTTTGTTGATGCATGTCAACCACAAATCTATCATTCCCCCGATATATGTTTATTTTATGTAAAATCAATTTATGTAAAAAGTCACATCATTGTAGTTAAAAAGGTTGAGTTAGATCGCAGAAACGGGTACATATAGCCCCGCAAACGTGACCACGCCCGCAGATATTACTTAAATCAGAGCCATAGAGGCCACGCAGGCGAGGCATCAATCTTTACGATCTGTATAAAGACGGATTGTTGATGATGTGTTAAAATTGATGTAAACAAATTGTGAAGTGAATGTGCTTCCGGGGAAAATAAGTGACTTCATTACAACTCTCAATCGTCCATCGACTGCCGCAGAACTATCGCTGGTCTGCTGGTTTCGCAGGTTCGAAGGTTGAACCGATTCCGCAAAATGGACCGTGCGGTGACAACAGCCTGGTGGCGCTTAAATTGCTTAGCCCGGATGGTGATAATGCATGGTCGGTGATGTATAAACTAAGCCAGGCGTTAAGCGACATCGAAGTTCCATGTTCGGTGCTGGAGTGTGAAGGTGAGCCGTGCCTGTTTGTAAATCGCCAGGACGAGTTTGCTGCAACATGCCGATTGAAAAATTTTGGTGTGGCAATTGCCGAACCCTTTTCAAACTACAATCCTTTTTAAGCGTCAGCTCAACGCCAGTAGCTGACGCGTATACTCCTGCTGCGGTGTGGCAAACACGCGCGCGCACGGTCCTTGTTCCACTACTTCCCCTTGTCGCAGTATGATAACCTGATGACATAACGCGCGGACAACGTGCAAATCGTGGCTGATAAACAAATAGGCCAGTTGATGCTTTTGTTGCAATGATTTCAATAGCGTCAATATTTGCGCCTGTACCGTTTTGTCGAGTGATGATGTCGGTTCATCAAGTATGATCAGCGAGGGCTTAAGAATTAATGCCCTGGCAATCGCAATACGTTGTCGCTGACCACCAGAGAACTCCGCCGGATAACGGTGGCGTGTTTCAGGATCTAATCCCACTTCATGCATCACGGCTATCACTTGTTGTTCGCGTTGTGCGGCAGAAAGCGTCGGCTGGTGAACCCGTAAGCCTTCCTCAATAATCTGCAAAACGTTGAGTCGTGGGTTGAGCGAGGAGTTTGGATCCTGAAATACCACCTGAATGCGATGACGAATAGGTAACAGCTGGCGGCGATTTAAATTTTGCAGTGGCTGACCGTCAAAGATGATGCTGCCCTGAGAATTAATCAGTCGCAGCAGCGCCAGTCCCGTCGTACTTTTCCCGGAACCGGACTCGCCCACTAAACCCAGTGTTTCACCCGCTCGTAGCGTAAAACTGATGTTTTTCACCACCACATTATGATCCACAATGCGCTTCAAAATCCCTTTGCGAATGGGGAAGGCAACCTGAAGCTGTTCAACATCCAGCAACGTTGAGGCAGGTTCTGGCAACGGCACTGGATCGCCTGACGGTTCACTGTTGAGTAGCTTTTGTGTGTAAGGATGAGTGGGTGATGCAAATAGCGTAGCGGCGTAATTTTGCTCGACACAGCGACCGTTTTGCATTACCGCCACGCGGTGGGCCAGTTTTCTGACAATGCTGAGGTTATGAGTAATAAACAGCATGCCCATATTCAGCTCGCCTTGCAGTTCGCGCAACAGCTGTAAAATCTGCGCCTGGACAGAGACGTCCAGTGCGGTGGTCGGTTCATCGGCAATTAATAATTCCGGTCGCGTTAACAGCGCCATCGCAATCATCACCCGCTGCCGTTCGCCGCCGGAGAGCTGATGCGGATAATCTGTCAGCCGTTTTGCCGCCTGGCGGATACCAACGCGATCAAGGCAGTTAAGAATTTCGCCACGAGCCGCTTCCCGACGCATCCCGCGGTGGAGTGAAAGCACTTCATAAAGCTGTTTTTCCAGGGTATGCAATGGATTTAACGACACCATCGGTTCCTGAAAAATCATGGCGATCTTATTACCGCGTACACCGCGCAACGTTTGATCGCTGGCGTGAAGCAGCGATTCGCCATGAAAACGAATATCGCCGGAGAGATATTCAACCGGCGGGGAAGGGAGCAGGCGTAAAATTGACAGCGCGGTAACGCTTTTGCCTGAACCTGACTCACCCACCAGCGCCAGCGTTTCGCCAGCCTCAATCTGTAGTGAAACATCATTGACTACTGTACGTACGGTTTGCTGATGGCGAAAACCCACCGACAAATTTTCAATCGCTAACAGAGTTTGCGTCATGCTACACCGCCTTATTAGGATCAAATGCGTCGCGGACGGCTTCACCAATAAAGATCAGCAAAGACAATAATATCGCCACCGACAAGAAGGCGGTGATCCCAAGCCACGGGGCCTGAAGGTTATTTTTCCCTTGTAACAGCAGTTCACCGAGTGACGGTGAACCGAGCGGTAGACCGAAGCCGAGGAAATCGAGCGAGGTCAGGGTGGTTATCGAACTACATAAAATAAACGGTAAAAAGGTGAGGGTCGCGACCATGGCATTAGGCAACATATGACGCAGGATGATACTGCGATCGCTGACGCCAAGCGCCTGTGCCGCACGAATGTAGTCGAAATTACGAGTACGTAAAAACTCCGCCCGCACCACGCCGACCAGACTCATCCAGCCAAACAAGACAGTAATTGCCAGCAGCCACCAGAAGTTAGGCTGTACGACGCTGGAAAGTAAAATAATCAAAAACAGCGTCGGCATCCCCGACCATACTTCAATAAAGCGTTGTCCCCAGAGATCGACTTTACCGCCGTAATAGCCTTGTAGCGCCCCCGCCAGCACGCCCATCACGCTGGAACAGAGAGTCAGCATCAGGCCAAACAGAACCGAGATCCGCGTGCCATAGAGAATGCGTGCCAGCACATCGCCGCCGTTGGCATCCGTTCCCAGCCAGTTTTGCCGGGAGGGTGGAGAAGGGAAGGGCTTATCGGTAGCAAAGTTGATACTGGTAGCACCAAAGCGAATCGGTGCCCACAGTACCCAGCCGTTATTTTCCAGCCGTTGTTTCAGCCACGGGTCCTGATAATCAGCCTGACTTGCCAGCGGGCCGCCAAAATCGCTTTCGCTGTAGTTTTTCAATAACGGGAAATACCAACTGCCGTCATAACGCACCAGCAACGGTTTATCGTTGGCGATAAGTTCAGAACACAAACTCAAACCAAACAAGACGAGGAAAATCCATAACGACCAGTAGCCGCGACGGTTATGACGAAAACGCGCCCAACGGGCCTGATTGACGGGGCTGAGTCGCGACATTAACGTCCCTCAAAATCAATACGCGGATCAACCAGCGTATAGCTGATATCACTGACAATATTCAGCAGCAGGCCAATCAGGGTGAAAATATACAAGGTACCAAACATTACAGGATAATCGCGCGAGACGGTCGCTTCGTAGCCCAGTAAGCCCAGACCATTGAGTGAAAACATCACCTCAATCAGCAGCGAGCCGGTAAAAAACATGCTGATAAACGTCGCCGGAAAACCGGCAATCACCAGCAGCATGGCGTTGCGGAACACATGTTTCCAGAGAATATTTTTTTCACTTACCCCTTTCGCACGCGCGGTCACCACGTATTGCTTGCGCACTTCATCAAGGAATGAGTTTTTTGTCAGCATGGTCAGCGCCGCAAAGCCACCAATCACTGTCGCCAGCACCGGCAGCGTGATATGCCACAGATAATCGGTGATTTTCTGATACCACGGCAGCGAATCAAAGTTAGCGGAAACCAGGCCGCGTAGAGGGAACAGGTCGAAATAGCTGCCGCCCGCGAAGAAGACAATCAGCAGGATGGCAAACAAAAAGGCCGGAATGGCGTAGCCGATGATGATAAATGCGCTACTCCAGACGTCAAAGCGGCTCCCATTATAAACAGCTTTGCGAATGCCTAACGGAATCGACACCAGATAGATAATCAGCGTGCTCCACAATCCGAGGGTGATGGAAACCGGCAGACTGTCTTTAATCAGCGTCAGCACCGAGGCGCTGCGAAACAGGCTATCGCCAAAATCAAAGCGGATGTAGTCCCAGAGCATTTTGAAGTAACGTTCGTGGATCGGCTTATCAAAACCGTAGCGATGAGTGATCTCAGCGATCACTTCTGGATCTAATCCGCGTCCGCCACGGTAATTACTGTCGCTGATATTGCCGACACCCGTTTGCGCATGGCTGGCACGAACACCTTCACCGCCTGCGCCGGGTAATACTCCGGCATTACCAAACTCAATGGCGGCGATGGCCTGGTCGACCGGACCGCCAGGCGCAATTTGCACGATGAAAAAGTTGATGGTGATAATCGCCCATAATGTTGGGATCACCAGCAACAGACGGCGAATCAGGTAAGCGCCCATCTACTCTCCCTGTTTGCTGGCGGACGGCAGTTTGGCCGCTTTATTGACGTCATACCACCAGGTATCGATACCGAGGCTATAGATGGGGCGCACGGCCGGCTGGGAGAATTTATCCCACCAGGCGAGACGGTCTTCCGCCATGTACCACATTGGCAGCATGTAATAATTCCACGTTAATACGCGATCCAGTGCTCGCCCCAACGGCAGTAATTTTTCTTTATTTCCCTGCGCGGCAATAATTTGGTTGATCAGCGAGTCGATAACCGGGCTTTGCACGCCGGGGGCATTATAAGTGGAATTGATATATTCCGATGACCAGGAAATCTGTAAATCGGAACTGGGCCACGGCATCGCCCGCCATACGCGCGGCATCATGTCATAGTCGCGACTGCGCATGCGGTTAGTGATTTGCGAGTTATCCACCTTGCGAATGTCCATGTTGATACCCAGCCGTTGCAGGCTGTGCTGGAACGGCAATACCCACTGACTATTGCTGCTTGCGGGAAGCAATAATTCAAAGCTGAGTGGCTGACCCGTTGTGGCATTAACGCGTTGCTGACCCTTCAGCACCCAGCCCGCTTCGTTGAGAAGTTTGTCGGCTTTTAACAGGTTGTCACGATCGTAGCCATCGCCTTTGGATACCGGCGGCTGGTAGATTTGTGTGAAGACTTCTGACGGTAGATCTTTTTTCATTGGTGCCAGAAGCACCAGCTCCGCGGCGTCGGGGTAATTTCTGGCCGCGTATTCGGTATTCTGAAAATAACTGTTCGTGCGACTCCAGGCATTGTAAAACAACGCCTTGTTCATCCATTCAAAGTCAAAGGCGAGAGTGATAGCTTCCCGGACCCGGCGATCGCTGAATACCGGACGTTGGATATTAAACGCCAGCCAACGCGTATCCTGGGCTGATTCGTTCTTTTGCTCATCTTTGATGATGTATTTTTTATCGAAATTTTTACCGGTATAACGCGTGGCCCAGTTTTTGGCGTCGTTTTCCATACGCAAATCAAAGGCACCTGCTTTAAACGCTTCAAAGGCGACATTATCATCGAGGTAATAATCGTAGCGAATGGTGTCGAAATTCCAGCGTCCACGGTTTACCGGTAAGTTTGCTGCCCAGTAATCTTTCACACGGGAATAGACAATATTTTGCCCCATTTTCCAGGACGTAACGCGGTACGGACCACTGGCAAGCGGAGGCGTGGCGAGCGGGTCGCTAAGTTTGTGATCCTTCCAGTACTTTTCTGGAAATACCGGCAGCGAAAACAGACTCAGCATATCTTCTTTGCCGGGTTTAGCTAACTCAATGCGCACGGTTAACGGTGCAATGGCTTTGACGGTGGTGCCTTTGTAGACCAGACGAAATTGCGGCACGCCTTCGGTCATAAATTTTTGAAAAGTAAACTCTACATCGCGGGCAGTAATGGGCGAACCATCATGAAAACGGGCGCGCGGATTAATAGCGACCTCCACCCAGGAATAATCGTCAGCATAGCGTGCGCTTTCAGCAATCAGCGGGTAATAACTGCCTGGTTCGTCATCGGAAGTCGTAAATAGCGTGTCGTACAGCTGCTCGGTGCGTGCGCCCGGGTTGCCGCGCAGTGCATAGCGGTTGAAATTATCGAAGGTGCCGAGGGCTGACAACGTTATCTGCCCACCTTTTGGCGCGGCGGGGTTCACATAATCAAAATGGTTGAAATTAAACGCGTACCGGGGTTCGCCCAGCACGGCAAAGGCATAGCTTTCCTTGATAGCCTGCGCCTGCACACCAAAGGTGAACAGAGCGATAAACAGCAGCAGTATGCGCACAATCATCTGCAACGGATTTCCTTTTACTCATCATTAGCCGCAATCCGGCATGCTTTCACTATGAATAATAAGGGACGTAAGCACACCTTACCACTGCGGCGTATACGGTTTCTTTAGCCAGCGAACAAAATCGTCCAGCGGTAACGGGCGGCTAATCCAGTAGCCTTGCATGAAATTAACGCCGCGTTCGCTTAGCCATCGCGCCTGTTCCGGCGTTTCGACCCCTTCAGCAACCGTCAGCATATTGAGGCGTTTCGCCAGCGTCAGCACCGCGTCAAGTACGGGGGAAGTGATCGTTTCCGTACCGATGGCGTTGATAAATCCACGGTCAATTTTCAGATAATCGAGCGTAAAACGCTCAAGATAGATAAGCGCGCTGTGCCCGGTGCCGAAGTCATCAATAGCAATTTCTACGCCGACCGAGTGCAGCCAGGCGAAGAGTTGTGTGGCTTCTTGCTCTTTCAACATATCGCGCTCGGTAATTTCCAGCACAATCTGGAAATGGTGTGCGGGCAGGGAAGTGAGCAGTTTCTGGATATCTGCTTTAAAGCTTTCGCTGTGCAGATGGTCCGGCGCAATGTTAATACCAAATTTGACGCCTACCGGCAGCACTTTTTCTAATTCTGCGGCATCGCGGGCAATTAACTCAAACAGGTGCTGAGTCAGCGGCACAATCATCTTTTGCGATTCGGCAAAGTTAATGAAGGCATCCGGGGGAATTTCTCCCGCGACAGGATGCCGCCAGCGTAGCAGTACTTCCAGGCCCGTTACTCGCAAAGCTTGTGTATCCACCACCGGTTGATACGCCACGTAAAATTGTTCGCGCTTGATGGTGGTCATGATTTCTCTGCCGGGGCGCATACGTACGCTCATCAGGTAATAGCAGAGCAGGCCAACGACAGTTCCACTCATGCCGCCCAGTAAAAATGCGTACCACACATCGTTCCATGTCCAGTCATCTGCATAAAGCCGAACGGTCAGAGGAATGCCCGCAATTTTAGTTTCACGGACTGGCATGTCGGTTAATTCGTTAACGTTCATCAAACGTGAAGAAAAGGTAGATAGCGCAGTATTGCCAATAATGAGGGCGACGCCATCGTAATCTTCCTGCCGTGAACTATAAAAGAGTGAAGGCGTCAGGTTGAGATTCAGAGCGGCAAAGACGCCGCTATTTTTCAGCAAAGGGTTGCGATACCAGATGACGATTGCGGGTTTGTTCGGCACCATCGGCGTGCCGGGTAAGATCGCCATATCGACGTTTTTATTAATGTCGAGCGCCGGAATCAATTCATTGAGTGGAATGTCCATCTCACCGGTCGCAGATGAACAGAATGTTTTTTTATCTTTCACCAGCACAAACGTTCGGACATTCATGCTAAACGCTGCGCGGGCGGTCAGTTCGGGGTTAGCTTGCTGGCAGGTATCTAAGGTCAGCGGCTGGAGCCGGTCAGTAGTGGATTTCAGGTCGGCAAAATAGGTATCGAGATACTTTTGTACGTCGGTAATCAGTGTGTCGTATTTGACTTCGTGCTTATGCCAGGCCACTAAAAACTGAAGGCAACTCACCAGTATCGCAATCATTACGCCTGCAACAATGCAGGTAAGCAGGAGCTTACGTCCAAAATTGGGAGCGCGTATGAACATGATTCCGTTAATTTCCTGAAATTACGACAACATTTAAAAGATAACAATGACCGGACTATAGCCTGGATCAAGACGCGGAAACATCATTTTCTCTGATGAATGAAAACAAAAAAGCACTGCCTAAGCAGTGCTTTCAGTTAACTCGTCAGGATAGCCAAGGGATTGCATCCAAACGGTTTATTAGCTGCGGCTGAGAACCCGGCGTGCTTCGTTGTAACGCTTCTTCCAGTACGGTTCATTCATGCTGGAAATAATAACACCACTGCTGGTGGAAGCATGGACAAACTGATTGTTGCCGATATAAATACCGACATGGCGTCCCGTTGAACCGGCACGGAACAGAACTAAATCACCCGTACGCAAATTACTGCGGGAAACAGATTTACCCATTTCCTGCTGTTCGTAAGTCGAACGCGGAAGTTCTAAGCCAAATTGCTCACGGAATGTACGCTGTACGAAACCAGAACAATCGATACCTTTTTTAGTGCTGCCGCCCAGACGATAACGTACGCCTTTCCAGTCAGCATACTGATCCATAATTCGCGATTTTACGTCGACATTACGAACCAGGTTTTCAAATTCATCCTGAGAAGCTTGCAGTGATGATGTTTCACTACCCACTGCACGTGTCTCAGGATGCATATTCTTTGCGGTGTTATTTGCACTACATGCAGAAAGCAGAACCGCTACTGCAATCGCGGGAATCCCGCGCAAGATATATCTCAAAATCGGTTGAGATTTGACCATGTTGTTTGTTTTCCCTTGAAGTCCTTAACGACAAATATCGTTATAAAAAAATGCCAAGCGACACGAGACTAATTACCTGGGCATGTTGAAACAATTCCTTAAGGCCAAATCTGTGGACTAACGCACAAAATTATATGCTGTGAGGATAATCTACCGCCGAGGCAAAACGAGTTCGAGATTACCCGATTGATGCGGTCTTGGCGAGCGGTTTTGCATGATTTTTTATAAGAAAAAGTGATACAGAAAGTTAATAAGCGGGATTGGTCAATTAAAGTACGATTGAGTGAAACGCATGCAATCCATTCATTTACTTAGAGAATGATTTTTGCGCGCGATGGATGAAAGCACGGTGCGCATCATCAGGATTATCCTCACTATAAAAATAAGCCTGATGATGTTAATTACTGTGAGTTATTTGTTTTGGAAATGTTTGTTTTTTCCCGGTAGTGATTTGTCAAAAAAGGTGATTAATCGATCACTTAATGGCGTCAGCAACACCCAGGGCAAACCGATCAATATCACGGTCATCGAACCGACAATGATGTCAGTAAACCAGTGTGCGCCAATCATTACTCTGGGAAATGCAAAAACCACAAAAATAATAAGGGCGATAAGGCCTGCAACTTTGCCGAAATAACGCCACATGAATGCCGAAAAAATAAGCAGCATCATGCCGTGATCGCCGGGAAAGCTATCTCGTGAGGCATCTTTCGTGGGAACAGAGAGCAGTTCGCTGACGCGGTTAATATCGGTAAAAGTCAATGTTGGGCTGGCCCGTTTTACAGGAATTAATGCCTGACCCAGCTGGTTTAATACCACTGCAGTTAATAGCATGACCAGACCCATAATCACGATACGTCGTCTGCCAGGGGCGTTTTCTTTCAGCCAGAAACCCAGCATCAACATTCCCATCGCCAGCAGAGAACAACCGTCGAAAGCGCGATTGTTGGTCAATGCAACCAGCCACAAAAAGGCCTTACTTTCGACCAGTTTCTGATTAAAGAAATAAAAAATATCCGCATCAATCGGCAACCAGAATCCATGATTAACGGGAATATACCAGGAAAGAAACAGCGCGAGGCCGACAATATTCAACAACACTATTTGCGGCAAATTTTTAATCATATTTTCTCTAATTATCTTACTGAAAAACGCAGGCAACCTTACGCGGTAGTCGCTAAACGAAGCTTCAACAGCGCGCTCTGTAAGGCATTCCAGTCAGCTTCGCTGCTGGAAATCAGCTCAATACGGCTGTCCGGTGGCGCAACGTTTTGCGTTTCAATGTGCAGGTCATCGCCCTGACGGTTGATTCGTACCAGCCCTTCGGGAATACGCAGCACGCCTTTGACGCGTTCCACCGGTGCAAGTCGCGCCCATTCCAGAATGCCAATGGTGTCGAATACCGTATCAGCGTCGAATATCCAGCCGCAGGCCTGATATCCTTGCCCGCTGTTCAGACTGCGACGCCAGCGTTGATGCTCTGGCAGGCTTAACGCTGCTAACCCTTTTTTCACGACATGCTGATGAGAATGCGCGGCGCTGGCGGGCAACTCGGCTAAATTGCGACGCGGCAAATCCAGAAGATGACCGTCAACTTTCCCATGCTCACTGTGAATTAATTGTCGATCGCCACCATTTTGCTGCCACCAACGCTGTAGCGCTTGCTCACTTTCGGGCGTCGCACGGTCGGATTTATTGGCGACAATGATGTCTGCGGCAGCCAGCTGGTCACGGAAGTTTTCATTGCTGGCGCTTTTTTCGTCCAGCAGCAGGCGTGGATCGAGAATGCACAAGGTGGCGCGCAGATCTATCCACGGTTCATAGACTGGTGCGGTTAACAGATCGAGGATCTGTTTCGGATGGCCCAGCCCGGTCGGCTCTATCAACAAGCGGTCTGGTTTTCCCTGACGCAGTAAGGTATTCAACCCTACCTGCATGGGTAAACCATTAACGCAGCACATGCAGCCGCCGGGGATCTCTTTCAGCAATGCGCCGCTATCGGCGAGCAAAGCACCATCAATTCCGACTTCCCCAAATTCATTAACCAGTACCGCCCATTTTTCGTTGGGATCTTTATGGGCTAACAGATGAAGAATCGACGTGGTTTTCCCGCTGCCGAGAAAACCGGTGATGAGGTTGGTCCTGGTCACAACGGCTCCGCAATACTCTGGTAAGTTAACTGAGCGTTAATCCTGGCTAAAAAAGGCAGAAAAGAGAAGGGGAGAGCGGACGAAGGTGAGCTTCATCCGCTTTAACCGCAGAAATCGTTAAATTTTGAGGGTGTTTAATAGCGCCTGATGTGCGCCGAATTGTACGATTTGTTGCCAGGCTTGTTCGATGGCCTGCACAAAATGCGGGTTATCTGGCAGATCATCACCGAAAACTTCACGCAGGGAAAGCAGGGCGGTTACGCGTTGTTCACTGCTGCTGCCCGCAACAAGTTCGCGAATTTTATCGCTAAGCGGATCGCGAACATCAATGGCATTTCCGGCATCATCAACGCCGCTGACGTAACGCATCCAGCCTGCAACGCCTAATGCCAGCAACGACCAGTCCGTTTCGCGCCCCTGATGTATGCGAATACCTGCCAGCATGCGTTGCGGTAATTTCTGGCTGCCATCCATCGCGATTTGCCAGGTCTTATGTTTCAGCGCCGGATTAGCAAAACGTGCAATTAACTTATCCGCATATTGTGTTAAATCGACATCTTTAATTTGCAGTGTCGGCGCTTGCTCATCCAGCATTAATGTTCTGGCGGCATGGCGAAATGCGCGATCCTGCATGCAATCACTGATATGGGCGAATCCTGAGAGGTAACCCAGATAAGCGAGAAAAGAGTGGCTGCCATTAAGCATCCGCAGTTTCATCTCTTCCCATGGCAGGACATCATTCACCATTTGTACACCTGCGACTTCCCAGGCAGGACGCCCAGCGACGAAGTTATCTTCCACCACCCACTGGATAAACGGTTCGCAGCTAATCGCGCAGGGATCATTCACCCCCAGATGCTGGCTGATTTCCACCAGTGATTCGTCGGTTGCAGCCGGAACAATGCGGTCGACCATGGTTCCCGGAAAACTGACGTGCTCTTTTATCCACCCGGCGAGTTCTGGCGAACGTTTTTCTGCCATTCCCAGCACCGCGTTTTTCACCACATGACCATTGTCGGGAATATTGTCGCAGGAGAGCACGGTAAACGGTGTAAGGCCGCGCTCACGGCGGCGTTTCAGTGCTTCGACGAGAATACCCGGTGCGGAGTGAGGTTCTTCAGGGGTTTGTAGATCGTGAATAATCCGCGGATTACTGGTGTCGAGTGCACCGGTGGCCGGGTCAATACAATAGCCTTTTTCGGTAATCGTCAGGGAAACAATTGCCACCTGTGGCTCGCAAAATTTCTCAATAATTGCCGCTAAGGAATCCAGTTTTGCATTAAGGCATTCGTGAACGGCACCGACAATTATCACCTGATTGCCGTCCGCACCTTTCTCCAGCACGGTATATAAATGGTTCTGTGCGCGGAGCTGGCTCATCAGTTGATCACCGCTGAACAAGCTGATTTCACAGATCCCCCAGTCGCCGCCCTGGGCATTCAGCACACGATCGGTCAGTAACGCCTGATGAGCGCGGTGAAAGGCGCCAAAGCCAAAATGAACGATACGTGATTGCAACTGCTGGCGATCGTAGCGTGGAGCGTGTACATGATGCGGGAGCGTAACGGAGGCAATTGTCTTCATAGGAGTCACGTCTTAGTAACGATAAATTAACAATGACAGTGTAAAGTTATATGACAGCAATTGAAATTGGTCTGGATTGTTAATGCGATGAAGTGTGAGGGCGATCAATCAACGAGTGAAAATTGAGGGCGTAAGGTGTTCAGGAAGCGCAAAATAGAAGATTGGTATAATAAATTAAAAAAGGGACAGCCTGAGCTATCCCTTTTCTGCATGCGGCTGAAGTTAGTCAGCACGCCCCATATAACGGCGTTCTTCGATATGGATACGAATTTTTTCGCCCGGGCTTAAGTATTCTGGTACCTGAATCACCAGACCAGTGCTCAATGTCGCCGGTTTGTTACGGGCGCTGGCAGATGCCCCTTTGATGCCTGGTGCGGTTTCAACGATTTCCAGATCAACGGTCTGCGGCAGCTCAAGCGCCAGCAGTTGACCGTCCCAGGTCAGCACCTGCATGTCCGGCATGCCGCCCTCTGGCATAAACAGCAACTCTTCTTCAATCTGATCTTTGGTGAAGGTATACGGGGTATAGTCTTCTTTATCCATAAAGACATATTCGTTGCCATCGACATAGGAGAAGTCAACGTAACGGCGGGTCAGCGTCACGGTGTCAACGATATCATCACCTTTGAAACGCTCTTCTACTTTCAGCCCGGTACGGACATCAGAAAAACGCATTTTGTACAGCGTAGCGGCACCGCGGGCAGTGGGCGACTGAATATCAATATCCTTAACCAGCAGCAGTTTGCCGTTGTAATTCAGTACCATACCTTTTTTAATTTCGTTCGCTCTTGGCATCGAAAAATTCCTGTAGTCGAAAATGTCAAAAATATCGCGACAAAGTACTCGCGACGGGCCTTTCGGGCAAGTGGTATTCGCACTTTTGCTGGTGCAAAAAAGGTGGTACTGTGCGCGCTCATCAATCCGGTGGTTAACCTTAAGAGAACAACGTATGGAATGCCGTCCGGGTTGCGGGGCGTGTTGCACTGCCCCTTCAATTTCCAGCCCTATTCCCGGTATGCCAGATGGCAAGCCCGCCAATACGCCCTGCATTCAGCTTGATGAACAGCAACGCTGTAAAATTTTCACCTCGCCACTGCGACCGAAAGTCTGTGCAGGCTTACAAGCCAGTGCTGAAATGTGCGGTAACTCGCGTCAGCAGGCCATGACCTGGCTTATCGATCTGGAAATCCTGACCGCGCCTTAAACATCTTTAATCCGCAGTAAGCAAAACAGAGTGGCGATAATCATCACCATCGCAAACCAGAACACAGCGTGATAATTCCAGATCTCGGCGACGATGCCCGCCACTGATCCTGCGATGATCCAGCCCACGCGCGACGTGTTGGTATAGAGCGTGGTGGCTGAACCTGCCTGACCGGGCATCAAATCCTGAAAATAGAGCATCCCGATGCCACCCAGAATGCCAATAAAAATAGCATTTAGCAGCTGCAAGCCCAACAGAATGACAGGTGAATGCGCCATCAGCATTCCTGCGTAAAAACAGACGCCACCCACGGCAGCAACGCGCATTAAGAAACGCTTACCCAGACGTTTGGCGAAATATCCGGCAATCAACATGGTCGGGATTTCCAGCCCGGCGGCGGTCCCCATCATCACACCGGCCAGTTTCTCGGGAAGATGCAGTTCGTTGATAATAAATAGCGGCATGTTGATGATGTACAGGCTGTTCGAGCCCCACATCAATGTACAAATGACAAACAGCAGCAGCGTATCGCGACGGTTACGGCGCGGCGCTTCAATCGTGCCGGTCGCCAGCGGAAGCTCTTTTTGCATCGACGGTAAAAACAGCCACACCATCACGCCGCAAACAATAAACGCTACCGCTGCGCTCAGATACATTACCGTAAAGCTGAAACCCATCGCTAAGGCATAAGCCAGCGGTGGGCCAATGACCCATGCCAGTGAAACCTGAGCGCGTAAAAAAGAACTGAACATCACCGCCTCACGTCCGGTTTTGTCGGCATGTTCACGGGCAAGGGCAAACATTTGCGGGTTAGCGGTCGAGCCAAAGCTGCTAAGAAAGACGCCAACGAATAGCAAAACAAAGTAGTTGCGATTCCAGGCAAAAAGGGTGCAGGCCAGCACGCCTAACAGGCAGCAAAAGACAATCAGCGATTTGCGATCGCCGCGCTTATCAGAGCGCCCGGCGAGAAACTGACTTACCAGAATCCCAATGACAGCGCTGCCGGTAAAGAAGAATCCCACCATCGCCGGACGGGCATGTACTTCATCGGTAAGAAAAATACTGAGTGTCGGGGTTTGCAGAGCGCCCGCAATACCGGTGAGAAAGGCAACGATTAAAAACGCCGTCGAGGTCAGGTCAAACGATTTCGCGCTGGAGACTGCGGGGGAGTTATGCATGCTGGTCGATCACTGGAAGAGGAAGACGCGGAGTTTACGCTGCTTGTCAGAAAATAAACAGACAGCGAAATCAAAAGCGCCACGAATAATCAAAATGCCATTTCACTGTTGCTGATTGGCTGCTGACGCTGCTGAAATGAAATTGCTGATAAGGGATTTTTCCATCAGCAATTAGGAAAAATGGCAAAAAATTGTGCAGCACATCAAACTTTTGCTCATAACTTTACGGCTTTCCTTGCGTGCTGAAACAGAAGTATTATGCTTTCTTGAAACGTTTCAGCGCGATCTTGTCTTTAACCCTAAGCCAGGTTGGCGCTTTTTTTCTCATAGAGGCTGAATCGTTTCAATTCAGCAAGAGAGGAGAACTATGTTCCAGTTATCCGTACAGGACATCCATCCGGGCGAAAAGGCCGGAGACAAAGAAGAGGCGATTCGCCAGGTCGCTGCGGCGCTGGTGCATGCCGGTAATGTAGCAGAAGGCTACGTCAATGGCATGCTGGCGCGCGAGCAGCAAACCTCAACGTTCCTCGGCAATGGTATTGCTATTCCACACGGCACCACCGACACCCGCGATCAGGTGCTGAAAACGGGCGTTCAGGTATTTCAGTTCCCGGAAGGCGTCACCTGGGGTGACGGTCAGGTAGCGTACGTGGCGATCGGTATTGCTGCCAGCTCGGATGAACATCTGGGCCTGCTACGCCAGCTGACCCACGTACTGAGCGATGATTCCGTTGCTGAACAACTGAAGTCAGCAACAACAGCAGAAGAACTTCGCGCATTGCTGATGGGCGAAAAGCAGAGTGAGCAGCTGAAGCTCGACAACGAAATGCTGACGCTGGATATCGTCGCCAGCGATCTGCTGACTCTTCAGGCGCTGAACGCTGCGCGTCTGAAAGAGGCGGGGGCAGTTGACGCCACTTTCGTCACCAAAGCCATCAATGAACAACCGCTGAACCTCGGACAGGGTATCTGGCTGAGCGATAGCGCCGAAGGCAATCTGCGTAGCGCGATTGCGGTAAGCCGTGCGGCAAATGCTTTTGATGTGGACGGCGAAACGGCAGCCATGCTGGTGAGTGTGGCGATGAATGACGATCAGCCCCTCGCGGTTCTTAAGCGTCTCGCTGATTTGTTGCTCGACAATAAAGCTGACCGCTTGCTGAAAGCGGATGCGGCAACGTTGCTGGCGCTGCTGACCAGCGATGATGCGCCGACCGACGACGTGTTAAGCGCGGAGTTTGTGGTGCGCAATGAACACGGCCTGCATGCTCGTCCAGGTACCATGCTGGTCAATACCATTAAACAATTTAACAGTGATATTACCGTGACAAACCTTGATGGCACCGGCAAACCGGCAAACGGACGTAGTCTGATGAAAGTTGTGGCACTTGGCGTTAAGAAAGGTCATCGCCTACGCTTTACCGCCCAGGGTGCAGATGCTGAACAGGCGCTGAAAGCAATCGGCGACGCTATCGCTGCTGGTCTTGGGGAGGGCGCATAATGAGCAGACGTGTTGCTACTATCACCCTTAATCCGGCTTATGACCTTGTTGGTTTCTGCCCGGAAATTGAACGCGGCGAAGTGAACCTGGTGAAAACCACCGGTCTGCATGCGGCGGGTAAAGGCATCAACGTGGCCAAAGTATTAAAAGACCTGGGAATTGATGTCACCGTTGGCGGCTTCCTCGGTAAAGACAATCAGGATGGTTTTCAGCAACTGTTCAGCGAGCTGGGCATTGCCAACCGTTTCCAGGTTGTACAGGGGCGCACTCGAATTAACGTTAAGCTGACGGAAAAAGACGGCGAAGTGACCGACTTCAACTTCTCGGGTTTTGAAGTCACCCCCGCCGACTGGGAACGCTTTGTGACTGATTCTCTGAGCTGGCTCGGTCAGTTCGATATGGTCTGTGTCAGCGGAAGCTTACCGTCAGGCGTCAGCCCGGAAGCGTTCACCGACTGGATGACTCGCCTGCGTAGTCAGTGTCCTTGCATTATCTTTGATAGTAGCCGTGAAGCGTTAGTAGCAGGTTTGAAAGCGGCACCGTGGCTGGTGAAACCTAACCGCCGCGAGCTGGAAATCTGGGCAGGCCGTAAACTGCCTGAAATGAAAGATGTGATTGAAGCTGCGCATGCGCTGCGTGAACAAGGTATCGCGCATGTTGTTATTTCACTGGGTGCCGAAGGCGCGCTTTGGGTTAATGCCTCCGGCGAATGGATCGCCAAACCACCGTCAGTCGATGTCGTAAGCACCGTTGGCGCAGGGGATTCTATGGTTGGTGGCCTGATTTATGGCTTGCTGATGCGTGAATCCAGTGAACACACACTGCGTCTGGCGACAGCTGTTGCAGCCCTGGCGGTAAGTCAAAGCAATGTGGGTATTACCGATCGTCCGCAGTTGGCCGCAATGATGGCGCGCGTCGACTTACAACCTTTTAACTGACAGCAGGAGAGGCATAATGAAAACGCTGCTGATTATTGACGCTAATCTCGGTCAGGCACGCGCCTATATGGCGAAGACCCTGCTGGGCGCGGCGGCGCGAAAAGCAAAACTGGAAATCATCGACAATCCGAACGACGCTGAAATGGCGATTGTTCTCGGTGATTCCATCCCGAATGACAGCGCGCTGAACGGTAAAAATGTCTGGCTGGGTGATATTTCCCGGGCAGTTGCGCACCCTGAGCTGTTCCTGAGTGAAGCCAAAGGCCATGCGAAACCTTACACTGCGCCGGTCACTGCGACAGCACCGGTTGCCGCCAGCGGTCCGAAACGCGTAGTTGCGGTGACTGCTTGCCCGACTGGCGTAGCACACACCTTTATGGCGGCTGAAGCCATTGAAACCGAAGCGAAAAAACGTGGCTGGTGGGTGAAAGTTGAAACCCGTGGTTCTGTTGGCGCGGGTAATGCAATCACTCCCGAGGAAGTAGCCGCAGCGGATCTGGTGATTGTGGCGGCAGATATCGAAGTGGATCTGGCGAAATTTGCTGGTAAACCGATGTATCGTACCTCTACCGGTCTGGCGCTGAAGAAAACCGCTCAGGAACTGGATAAAGCGGTTGCTGAAGCAACGCCGTATGAACCGGCGGGCAAAGCTCAAACGGCGACCACTGAAGGTAAGAAAGAGAGTGCAGGCGCTTATCGTCACTTGCTAACGGGCGTCTCTTACATGCTGCCGATGGTCGTTGCTGGTGGTCTGTGTATCGCGCTTTCTTTTGCTTTTGGTATCGAAGCGTTTAAAGAGCCGGGTACGTTGGCAGCGGCGCTGATGCAGATTGGTGGTGGTTCAGCCTTTGCGCTGATGGTGCCGGTACTGGCAGGTTATATTGCCTTTTCCATTGCCGATCGTCCGGGCCTCACGCCGGGTCTGATTGGCGGTATGCTGGCGGTCAGCACCGGTTCTGGCTTCATTGGCGGTATTATTGCGGGCTTCCTGGCTGGTTACATTGCGAAGTTAATCAGTACGCAACTGAAACTGCCACAGAGTATGGAGGCGCTGAAACCAATCCTGATCATTCCGCTAATTTCCAGTCTGGTGGTCGGTCTGGCGATGATCTACCTGATCGGTAAACCGGTTGCTGGCATTCTCGAAGGGCTGACTCACTGGCTGCAGACCATGGGGACTGCGAATGCGGTTCTGCTGGGGGCGATCCTCGGTGGCATGATGTGTACTGACATGGGCGGTCCGGTAAACAAAGCAGCGTACGCATTCGGTGTGGGTCTGCTGAGTACTCAAACCTATGGCCCGATGGCGGCGATTATGGCGGCAGGTATGGTGCCACCGCTGGCAATGGGTCTGGCAACAATGGTGGCGCGTCGCAAATTCGACAAAGCGCAGCAGGAAGGTGGCAAAGCCGCTCTGGTATTGGGACTGTGCTTCATTTCGGAAGGTGCAATTCCGTTTGCTGCTCGTGATCCGATGCGTGTGCTGCCGTGCTGTATCGTGGGTGGTGCGCTGACTGGCGCAATCTCAATGGCGATTGGTGCGAAACTGATGGCACCACACGGTGGTCTGTTTGTTCTGCTGATCCCTGGCGCTATTACGCCGGTACTGGGTTACCTGGTAGCAATTATTGCCGGTACGCTGGTGGCGGGTTTGGCCTATGCCTTCCTGAAACGTCCGGAAGTGGACGCAGTAGCGAAAGCAGCGTAATAAAAGGTGTGTTACAGGGCAGAAATTTCCTGCCCTGTATCATTGGATGAGCGCAAAGGGAATGACCAGCTTGTGAATGTAATTTTATGAATTTAAATGGTTTTATCTTTCAGTAGAAACTTGAAACGTTCATCAAACACTAAGGTTATTTCCTCAAGGGCAGATTATTTTCTGCCCTTTTTTATTGTTCCTGTTCTGTGCATCCCGTCACAAATTCCTCGCTTTTGTAATTCAGGCATTTAATCGCATTTTGTGAGCCTGCTCAAATCTGCCCATTTAGCCTCTCTGGCGGTAATTTACTTTACGTAAAACATGCATACTATGAGCACATGTTTAAATATGAACACATGTTTAAACCGTCTTTGCAGTATCTATATTCTTGTGGATTGACAGGGTTGGTAATTTTTTACCAGAGGACGTGCTATGCGCGAAAAGGATTATGTCGTAATTATAGGTTCGGCGAATATTGATGTCGCCGGATATTCACATGAATCATTAAATTATGCGGATTCAAATCCAGGTAAAATAAAATTTACGCCTGGTGGAGTAGGGCGCAATATTGCACAAAACCTGGCGTTGCTGGGTAACAAAGCCTGGCTACTGAGCGCAGTAGGCAGTGATTTTTATGGTCAATCGCTGCTAACGCAAACCAATCAATCTGGCGTTTATGTCGATAAATGCCTGATTGTGCCGGGAGAAAATACGTCTAGTTATTTATCATTACTCGATAATACCGGTGAAATGCTGGTTGCTATAAATGACATGAATATTAGCAACGCTATTACAGCTGAATATCTCGCACAGCACCGTGAATTTATTCAGAGGGCAAAGGTCATTGTTGCGGACTGTAATATCAGTGAAGAGGCACTGGCATGGATTCTGGATAATGTCGCCAACGTACCCGTATTTGTCGATCCGGTTTCCGCATGGAAATGTGTCAAAGTGCGCGACCGTCTAAATCAGATCCACACTCTGAAGCCAAACCGCCTTGAAGCGGAAACCCTGAGTGGGATTGCGCTGTCAGGGCGTGACGATGTGGCAAAAGTTGCTGCCTGGTTCCATCAACATGGCCTGAACCGACTGGTATTGAGCATGGGCGGCGACGGCGTTTATTACAGCGATATCAGAGGTGAAAATGGCTGGTCTGCGCCGATCAAAACCAATGTTATTAATGTTACCGGAGCGGGCGATGCCATGATGGCGGGACTTGCTTCGTGTTGGGTAGACGGAATGCCGTTTGCCGAATCTGTTCGTTTCGCACAGGGATGTTCGTCAATGGCGCTCTCCTGTGAATACACCAATAACCCCGATTTATCGATTGCCAACGTTATATCGTTAGTGGAGAACGCAGAATGTCTAAATTAAAAATTTCCCCTGAATTATTACAAATTTCCCCGGAAGTGCAGGAAGCTTTAAAAAACAAAAAACCGGTTGTGGCGCTGGAATCGACCATTATTTCTCACGGGATGCCGTTCCCACAAAATGCCCAGACCGCAATTGAAGTAGAAGAAACTATTCGTAAACAGGGCGCAGTACCTGCCACTATCGCCATTATTGGCGGCGTGATGAAAGTGGGTTTAAGTAAAGAAGAAATTGAATTACTGGGTCGTGAAGGGCATAACGTGACCAAAGTTAGTCGTCGCGATTTACCTTTTGTTGTTGCCGCCGGAAAAAATGGCGCAACCACTGTGGCTTCAACGATGATTATTGCGGCGCTTGCCGGAATTAAAGTATTTGCCACCGGGGGAATTGGTGGTGTGCATCGCGGGGCGGAACATACCTTCGATATTTCTGCCGATTTGCAAGAACTGGCAAATACTAATGTCACCGTTGTTTGTGCCGGGGCGAAATCTATTCTCGATTTAGGATTAACCACTGAGTATTTAGAAACCTTCGGTGTGCCGTTAATTGGCTATCAGACTAAAGCGCTGCCTGCGTTTTTCTGCCGTACCAGCTCGTTTGACGTCAGCATTCGTCTCGACAGCGCCAGTGAAATTGCCCGTGCAATGGCGGTGAAATGGCAAAGCGGGCTGAACGGTGGCCTCGTGGTAGCGAACCCGATCCCGGAACAGTTTGCGATGCCGGAGGAATCTATCAATGCAGCCATAGATCAAGCCGTCGCCGAAGCCGAAGAGCAGGGCGTTATTGGTAAAGAAAGTACACCGTTCCTGCTGGCGCGCGTTGCTGAACTGACCGGCGGTGACAGCCTGAAATCCAATATCCAGCTGGTGTTCAACAACGCCATTCTGGCGAGTGAAATTGCCAAAGAATACCAGCGTCTCGCGGGTTAATTTCTGACGGGCAGAAAGCCGTCGCCCGTACTCATCAAACATACCAAAACCTGGCGCTGACGCCGGGTTTACTGGCATGAAGGGAAAATCATTATGGACATAATGAGAAGTGTTGTGGGGATGGTGGTGTTACTGGCAATAGCATTTCTGTTGTCAGTGAATAAAAAGAGCATCAGTTTGCGTACGGTTGGAGCCGCACTGCTGCTGCAAATCGCTATTGGTGGCATCATGCTCTACTTCCCACCGGGAAAATGGGCAGTAGAACAGGCGGCATTAGGCGTTCATAAAGTGATGTCTTACAGTGATGCCGGTAGCGCCTTCATTTTTGGTTCGCTGGTTGGGCCGAAAATGGATGTCCTGTTTGACGGTGCGGGTTTTATCTTCGCCTTTCGCGTACTTCCGGCGATTATTTTCGTTACTGCGCTCATCAGTCTGCTGTACTACATTGGCGTGATGGGGCTGCTGATTCGCATCCTTGGCAGCATTTTCCAGAAAGCTCTTAACATCAGCAAAATCGAATCTTTTGTCGCAGTCACAACTATTTTCCTCGGGCAAAATGAGATCCCGGCGATCGTTAAACCGTTTATCGATCGCATGAATCGCAACGAGTTGTTTACCGCAATTTGTAGCGGGATGGCGTCCATTGCTGGTTCGATGATGATTGGTTATGCCGGAATGGGCGTACCAATTGACTACCTGTTAGCGGCATCGCTGATGGCGATCCCAGGTGGTATTTTGTTTGCACGTATTCTTAGCCCGGCCACCGAGCCTTCGCAGGTCACATTTGAAAATCTGTCGTTCAGCGAAACGCCGCCAAAAAGCTTTATCGAAGCGGCGGCGAGCGGTGCGATGACTGGGCTGAAAATCGCCGCTGGTGTAGCGACGGTGGTAATGGCGTTTGTCGCAATTATTGCGCTGATCAACGGCATTATCGGCGGAATTGGTGGCTGGTTTGGTTTCGCCAATGCCTCTCTGGAAAGTATTTTTGGCTATGTGCTGGCACCGCTGGCGTGGATCATGGGTGTGGACTGGAGTGATGCCAATCTTGCGGGTAGCCTGATTGGGCAGAAACTGGCGATTAACGAATTCGTCGCTTACCTGAGTTTCTCCCCATACCTGCAAACGGGCGGCACGCTGGAAGTGAAAACCATTGCGATTATCTCCTTTGCGCTTTGTGGTTTTGCTAACTTTGGTTCTATCGGTGTTGTCGTTGGCGCATTTTCGGCTATTTCGCCAAAACGTGCTCCAGAAATCGCCCAGCTTGGTTTACGGGCGCTGGCAGCAGCAACGCTTTCCAACCTGATGAGTGCGACTATTGCCGGGTTCTTTATTGGTCTGGCGTAATGCTCGATTTGTAGACCGGATAAAACGTATTAAGCGTTGCATCCGGCAATCGCGCTATTGCAAATAATTTTTACTGCATCATCCCGGAGAATTTATTCTCCGGGTCCATCTCCAGCGCCAGTCCTGACAACTGCTTTCTGTTTTTAATGAGATACCCTTTCTTGCTTTTAGTTAATAAACCGTCGTGAATGAATTGCGCGAGAACATATAAAAGATGTCGATAAGAAACGCCTAAATACTCTGCCGCTTGCGTATGCTTTTCGTGATAAAGATCACCTTCCTGCGAGAGTAATATAAAAGCTGCCAGGCGATTAACTAACGGAAATGATTGATTCTGAGTTAAAGAAACAATATTACGATAATTTTTATGACTTAAGGTGACGCAGAGTTTTCGTAAAAATAGCGTGTCGTTTAATAACAGCGGGCGGTAATGTTTCATAGAGAGCGCAAGGCACCAACACTCTTCAATAGCCTGCACCGCACGCGGTTCATGGTCTTTGTCGATTAACTCAATCTCACCAATAAAACAGGGGGCGGCAAAGAAATCGATCAGCGACACGCGACCATTAGCAAGCGTGGCGTAAAGCCTGGCGCGGCCTCGCGTCAGATAAAACAGCCAGGACGGCTGTTGCCCTTCCTGCACAATGTAGTCACGCGCTAAAAAATGAAACAGCCGCGTATCGGCTGAAACATCCGTTAAAAAGCAATCCTTAAACGCGGATTCACTCATCAATTGCTGCTTAAGATCATTATTGTGGATTTCTTTCACGATGTTTATCCGCTATGAGATTTCTCATATTTAGCATACGTACGCGGTTGGTAAGATTCAATCATCGGCCCGGTCGAATTTTCTTTGCTGTAGAAAAAATAACGCAACTGGAAACAGAGGAAATAAACAATGGAAAAGAGAAAAATTATTCTGGATTGTGATCCGGGTCATGATGATGCTATTGCAATGATGATGGCAGCGAAACATCCGGCAATAGATTTATTAGGCATCACTATTGTAGCGGGTAATCAGACGCTTGATAAAACATTAATTAATGGCCTGAATGTTTGCCAGAAACTGGAGATTAATGTTCCGGTTTATGCGGGGATGCCGCAACCCATTATGCGTAAACAAATCGTTGCCGATAATATTCACGGTGAAACCGGACTGGATGGCCCGGTATTCGAGCCGCTGACCCGCCAGGCAGAAAGTACCCACGCGGTGAAATACATCATTGATACCCTGATGGCAAGCGATGGCGATATCACTCTGGTGCCGGTTGGTCCGCTTTCAAATATCGCGGTGGCAATGCGTATGCAACCCGCGATCCTGCCCAAAATCCGTGAAATTGTGCTAATGGGCGGCGCTTACGGTACAGGCAACTTCACGCCATCTGCCGAGTTCAACATCTTTGCTGATCCGGAAGCAGCCCGCGTGGTGTTCACCTCCGGCGTTCCATTAGTGATGATGGGCCTCGATCTCACCAACCAGACCGTTTGCACCCCGGACGTGATTGCACGGATGGAAAGGGCAGGCGGCCCTGCCGGAGAGCTGTTCAGCGACATCATGAACTTCACTCTCAAAACGCAGTTCGAAAACTACGGCCTGGCTGGCGGCCCGGTGCACGACGCCACCTGCATCGGTTATCTGATTAACCCTGATGGCATTAAAACCCAGGAGATGTACGTCGAAGTGGACGTCAACAGTGGCCCTTGCTATGGGCGTACCGTCTGCGACGAGCTGGGCGTTCTTGGCAAGCCCGCTAATACCAAAGTCGGCATCACTATTGATACCGACTGGTTCTGGGGCTTAGTCGAAGAGTGCGTGCGCGGCTACATCAAAACCCATTAAGTGTTGATAACAAGCCGGGTCAGTATCGCAAGATCCAAGCCCGGCTATTTCTGATGGGCAGAAAGCCGTCGCCCAATATGACATGAAGAGATAATAACTATGGATGTCATGAGAAGTGTTCTGGGAATGGTGGTATTGCTGACGATTGCGTTTTTGCTGTCAGTAAACAAGAAGAAGATCAGCCTGCGTACCGTTGGCGCGGCGTTAGTGTTACAGGTCGTGATTGGCGGGATTATGCTTTGGTTACCGCCAGGGCGTTGGGTCGCTGAAAAAGTCGCTTTTGGCGTGCATAAAGTGATGGCGTACAGCGACGCGGGTAGCGCATTTATCTTCGGTTCGCTGGTCGGGCCGAAAATGGACACGCTGTTTGATGGCGCAGGATTTATCTTTGGTTTCAGGGTATTACCGGCAATTATCTTCGTCACTGCACTGGTGAGTATTCTCTACTACATCGGTGTGATGGGGATTTTAATTCGCATTCTCGGCGGTATATTCCAGAAAGCATTAAATATCAGCAAGATTGAGTCATTCGTCGCGGTCACCACCATTTTCCTCGGGCAAAACGAAATTCCGGCGATCGTCAAACCCTTTATCGATCGTCTGAATCGCAATGAATTATTTACAGCGATTTGTAGTGGCATGGCCTCGATTGCTGGTTCGACAATGATTGGTTACGCCGCCCTGGGCGTACCTGTGGAATATTTGCTGGCGGCATCGTTAATGGCGATCCCAGGCGGGATCTTGTTTGCCCGCCTGTTAAGCCCGGCTACGGAATCTTCGCAGGTTTCCTTTAATAACCTCTCTTTCACCGAAACACCGCCAAAAAGCATTATTGAAGCCGCTGCGACAGGGGCAATGACCGGGCTGAAAATCGCCGCCGGTGTAGCGACAGTTGTTATGGCATTTGTCGCCATCATTGCGTTAATTAATGGTATTATCGGCGGCGTTGGCGGCTGGTTTGGTTTTGCACATGCCTCGCTGGAGTCCATTTTAGGTTACCTGTTGGCCCCATTGGCGTGGGTGATGGGGGTTGACTGGAGTGATGCAAATCTTGCCGGGAGTTTGATTGGGCAGAAGCTGGCGATCAATGAATTTGTCGCTTATCTCAATTTCTCGCCATATCTGCAAACGGGTGGCACTCTGGATGCTAAAACCGTGGCGATTATTTCTTTCGCGTTGTGCGGTTTCGCTAACTTTGGTTCTATCGGGTGGTGGTGGGGGCGTTTTCTGCGGTTGCGCCACACCGTGCGCCGGAAATCGCCCAACTTGGTTTACGCGCGCTGGCGGCGGCGACACTTTCTAACCTGATGAGTGCTACTATTGCAGGATTCTTTATTGGTTTAGCGTAGTGCGCAATTTATGAGCCGGATAAGATGCGGTCAAGCGTCGAATCCGGCAACATTGTTACACCATTGGCACTAATGAAAGCGCGTTATCGGCAGACAGGGTAGGGTTGTTTAAGCTGCCGCTGGCGCGCGAAATTGCCGCGCAGGCTACCGCAAAACGGGCGCTGTCGCGGAAACTGTATCCTTCAAGAAAGCTATATACCAGGCCCGCCATAAAACCATCGTCAGCACCAAAACTGTCTACTGTCGTATGCGCTGGCGCGGTCAGCAAAAATTGTTCTCCATCCTTTTCGCTGCAATAAACTGACTCATCGGGCAAATAAACAAACAGTTGCTGAACACCTTGCTGATGCAATGCATTCACTGCGGCATTACGGTCAGCATCGCTGGTGATCGCCTGTCCCCATAAAATTTCCAGCTCCGGTAAAGTGGGTTTCAGGGTGTGAATATGCGCCAGCCAGTGTTTGATTTTGCCCGCTTTGAATTCTGAAACGGTATCGACAAACACCGGGATTTCATCAGCGAGGGTAAAGACCCATTCCAGCGCCTCGGCTGTCAGGTTGCAATCAGCCAGTACCACGCCCGCATGACGAAGTAAATCGCGCGACCCGTTCAGTAGTTGCGGTGTCAACTGTTCCAGCAGATGGGTATCGTTAATCGCCAGCACGGTTTGATCGTCTCGATTGGCAATTGCCAGATACGTCGATGTGCTTTGACCATGCAAACGAACGCAGCCGGAGACATTCACGCCGGCACGGCGCGTTTCTTCCAGGATCATTTCGCCATAAAAGTCATCGCCAATCACTGAAAGCAAATGGACGTCACGGCCTAACAGCGCCAGATTGTGGGCGATGTTGCGTCCCACGCCGCCCGCCGAGCAATGAATTGTACCGGGATGAGAAGCCGCTTGCGGGTAACGGATATCCGCCATCCCGCGAATATCCATATTGATTGTCCCCACCACTACGCAGTATTCCTGCTCGGTGAGAATGTAACCTTTGCCTTTAATCCGCCCTTTGCGCATTAAATCCATAATATGCGCCGCAACGCGCGAACGACTGATTTGCAGCATGTCCGCAATTTCGTTCTGCTGAATCAGCGGGTTACGCCGTAAAATTGCAAGGATCTCCTTTTCCCGGTTATTCATCTTCAGGCTACCGCTTTTTCAGTTTGTTGCGCTTTCAGCCAGGCGATCTCTTCTGCCCAGATATCCGGGTTGATGGTTTCAAGGATCAGCGGAATGCCGTCGAAACGGTCGTCCTGCATGATCCAGCGGAACGCATCATGACCGATATTGCCTTCACCGAGGCTATGATGGCGGTCAACGCGGCTGCCAAAGGTGCTTTTCGCATCGTTAAGGTGCATCCCGCGCAGATACTTAAAGCCAACAATACGGGCAAAATCCGCGAACGTTTTCTCGCATTCGGCTGGAGTACGCAAATCATACCCGGCAGCGAAAGCATGGCAGGTATCAATGCAGACGCCGACACGGGATTTATCTTCCACGCCGTCGATAATCGCCGCGAGATGTTCGAATTTAAACCCTAAGTTACTGCCCTGACCGGCGGTGTTTTCAATCACCGCTGTTACACCTTGAGTTTTATCCAGCGCAATGTTGATGGATTCGGCAATACGCGCAAGGCAATCCTCTTCTGAAATCTGCATCAGATGGCTGCCAGGGTGGAAGTTGAGCAAAGAAAGCCCCAGTTGTTCGCAACGCTGCATTTCATCTATAAAGGCATCGCGCGATTTTTCCAGAGCTTCAGTGACCGGATGTCCGAGGTTAATCAGATAGCTGTCGTGGGGAAGAATTTGCGCCGATGTGTAGTGATATTTTTCACAGGCCGCTTTGAATTCATCGATGGTTTGCGTCGTGAGCGGTGCGGCACGCCACTGACGTTGGTTTTTGGTGAACAAGGCAAACGCGGTTGCGTCGATTTCGGCGGCGCGAATTGCGGCATTTGCCAGACCGCCAGCAGCACTAACGTGCGCTCCAATGTATTTCATGCGAGGACTCCTGTTAAACCCGCTGGAGGAAAACGGTAATGATAGCGGGTTAACAGGAGCAAGATGTAGTGGTTTATGCGATGACGCTTTGAATCACATAGTTAATCGCACCACCACCAACAATCAGCCAGGCAAACAGTACCAGTGCCATCAGCAGAGGTTTCGCCCCGGCTTTTTTCAGCGCGCTGACGTGAGTGGTCAGACCCAGCGCCGCCATCGCCATTGCCAGCAGGAAGGTATCCAGCGTTACCAGCATGTTCACCACGCTCTGCGGTAACAGGTGGAACGAGTTAAAGATGGCAACGACGATGAACAAGATGGCAAACCACGGAATAGTGATTTTGCTTTTCTCGCCGCTGTTCGCCCCAGACAGCTGTTTAACACGCGCCGCCAGCAGGATGAGGAACGGAGCCAGCATCATCACGCGCAGCATTTTGGAAATAACTGCTGCGTTTTCCGCATCCGGGCTGATAGCATGACCTGCCGCCACCACCTGCGCCACTTCGTGCACAGTAGAACCAATGTAGATACCGAAAGTTTCCGGACTAAACCATTGAGACATCAGCGGATATATCGCCGGGTAGAGGAAAATCGCGACGGTCCCGAAGATAACAACGGTTGCAACAGCCACGGTTACTTTACTGGCTTCCGCTTTCACTACCGGCTCAGTCGCCAGTACCGCGGCAGCACCACAGATACTGCTACCGGCACCGATCAACCAGCTGGTGTGCTTATCCAGACCAAACACTTTCTGCCCCAGGAAGCAAGCCAGCAGGAAGGTACTGGACAGCGTCAACACGTCAATGATGATCCCACTGATACCGACATCGGCAATTTGCGAGAACGTCAGACGGAAGCCATAAAGAATGATACCCAGACGTAATAAATATTGCTTGGCAAACAGCACACCACCGTCACAGCTTTTCCAGATGTGCGGATAGATGGTGTTGCCTAAAACCATCCCCAACAAGATTGCGAGGGTGAGGGCACTAAACCCGGCACCCGCAACCGCGGGAATGGAACCACCCCACAGGGCGACCCCGGTGATAACTGCACTCAGGGCTAACCCCGGAATAAAATGCCACAGTGTACGATGTTGTTTCTGTAAGGTGATATTCGTCATAACCCTCTCCTTTAACCGGGCATAAGGTTACGACTAACTGGTTTAAAAATAAAATTGATTATATATTTATAATTAATCTTTATAAGTGGTAAGCGACTATGCACATCACCCTCCGGCAGTTGGAAGTTTTTGCAGAAGTATTGAAAAGTGGATCAACCACCCAGGCGTCGGTGATGCTGGCGTTGTCGCAATCAGCAGTGAGCGCAGCCTTGACCGACCTGGAAGGGCAGCTTGGCGTGCAACTGTTTGATCGCGTGGGGAAAAGACTGGTTGTTAATGAACACGGGCGGCTGCTCTATCCGCGTGCGTTGGCATTGCTTGAACAGGCGGTTGAAATCGAACAACTGTTTCGCGAAGACAACGGCGCGATTCGTATCTATGCCAGTAGTACCATCGGTAACTACATTCTGCCTGCAGTTATCGCCCGTTATCGCCATGATTATCCGCAGTTGCCGATTGAACTTAGCGTTGGGAATAGCCAGGACGTGATGCAAGCGGTGCTGGATTTCCGCGTTGATATTGGCTTTATTGAAGGACCGTGCCACAGCACTGAAATCATTTCTGAACCGTGGCTGGAAGACGAGCTGGTGGTTTTCGCCGCGCCGACTTCGCCGTTGGCCCGTGGTCCGGTCACCTTAGAACAGCTGGCCGCTGCGCCGTGGATCCTGCGTGAACGCGGTTCCGGCACGCGGGAGATTGTCGATTATCTGTTGCTGTCACATTTACCGAAGTTTGAGATGGCGATGGAATTAGGTAACTCCGAGGCAATCAAACATGCGGTGCGTCATGGGTTGGGAATTAGTTGCCTGTCGCGACGTGTGATTGAAGATCAATTGCAGGCAGGCACATTAAGTGAAGTTGCGGTCCCTCTGCCGCGCCTGATGCGTACGTTGTGGCGTATACATCATCGGCAAAAACACCTTTCCAACGCGCTACGGCGCTTTCTGGACTATTGCGATCCCGCAAATGTGCCGCGTTAAGTTGCTGTACAAGAACATGCTGGTGCTGTGTCGATTTCGTGACGCAGCGCCTTCAGCATGCATTCGCCAGAAAAGAGATTGGCTGCTTTACTTATAATCCCTGGGCGATCATGAAGGTGTCTTATAACCGTGTATTTCTGCCGGAAGGATTGCCAATCGTCTGCTACAATCGCGCCTCATTTTTAAGATGGATAGCATTTTTGTATGGTTTCCGAAACTAAAACCACAGAAGCGCCGGGCTTACGCCGTGAATTAAAGGCGCGTCACCTGACGATGATTGCCATTGGCGGTTCCATCGGTACAGGTCTTTTTGTTGCCTCTGGCGCAACGATTTCTCAGGCAGGTCCGGGCGGGGCATTGCTCTCGTATATGCTGATTGGCCTGATGGTTTACTTCCTGATGACCAGTCTCGGTGAACTGGCTGCATATATGCCGGTTTCCGGTTCGTTTGCCACTTACGGTCAGAACTATGTTGAAGAAGGCTTTGGCTTCGCGCTGGGCTGGAACTACTGGTACAACTGGGCGGTGACTATCGCCGTTGACCTGGTTGCAGCTCAGCTGGTCATGAGCTGGTGGTTCCCGGATACACCGGGCTGGATCTGGAGTGCGTTGTTCCTCGGCGTTATCTTCCTGCTGAACTACATCTCAGTTCGTGGCTTTGGTGAAGCGGAATACTGGTTCTCACTGATCAAAGTCACGACAGTTATTGTCTTTATCATCGTTGGCGTGCTGATGATTATCGGTATCTTCAAAGGCGCGCAGCCTGCGGGCTGGAGCAACTGGACAATCGGCGAAGCGCCGTTTGCTGGTGGTTTTGCGGCGATGATCGGCGTAGCTATGATTGTCGGCTTCTCTTTCCAGGGAACCGAGCTGATCGGTATTGCTGCAGGCGAGTCCGAAGATCCGGCGAAAAACATTCCACGCGCGGTACGTCAGGTGTTCTGGCGAATCCTGTTGTTCTATGTGTTCGCGATCCTGATTATCAGCCTGATTATTCCGTACACCGATCCGAGCCTGCTGCGTAACGATGTTAAAGACATCAGCGTTAGTCCGTTCACCCTGGTGTTCCAGCACGCGGGTCTGCTCTCTGCGGCGGCGGTGATGAACGCAGTTATTCTGACGGCGGTGCTGTCAGCGGGTAACTCCGGTATGTATGCGTCTACTCGTATGCTGTACACCCTGGCGTGTGACGGTAAAGCGCCGCGCATTTTCGCTAAACTGTCGCGTGGTGGCGTGCCGCGTAATGCGCTGTATGCGACGACGGTGATTGCCGGTCTGTGCTTCCTGACCTCCATGTTTGGCAACCAGACGGTATACCTGTGGCTGCTGAACACCTCCGGGATGACGGGTTTTATCGCCTGGCTGGGGATTGCCATTAGCCACTATCGCTTCCGTCGCGGTTACGTATTGCAGGGACACGACATTAACGATCTGCCGTACCGTTCAGGTTTCTTCCCACTGGGGCCGATCTTCGCATTCATTCTGTGTCTGATTATCACTTTGGGCCAGAACTACGAAGCGTTCCTGAAAGATACTATTGACTGGGGCGGCGTAGCGGCAACGTATATTGGTATCCCGCTGTTCCTGATTATTTGGTTCGGCTACAAGCTGATTAAAGGAACTCACTTCGTACGCTACAGCGAAATGAAGTTCCCGCAGAACGATAAGAAATAAGTTTCCTCCCTTCCTTGCTAAGCCCTCTCAACCGAGAGGGCTTTTTCAATTCCATTTCCCTGACAAATCATGCGGATATAAAATTTAACATTTGGATTGATAATTGTTATCGTTTGCATTATCGTTACGCCGCAATCAAAAAAGGCTGACAAATCAGAGGCTGTTCCGGCTTTCTGGGATGATCACCTGCATAAAAAATAAGTCCACCGCGATGCTGCCGTACGCAAGGGGACGTGAAGAAGATGTGAGCGATAACCCATTTTATTTTCGTAGTTACCTCATGGAGATATGGAATGTTTAGGTTGAACCCTTTCGTACGGGTCGGGCTGTGTTTGTCCGCTATTTCTTGTGCATGGCCTGTGTTAGCGGTCGATGATGATGGCGAAACGATGGTTGTCACTGCATCTTCCGTGGAACAAAATCTTAAAGATGCACCTGCCAGTATCAGCGTCATTACCCAGGAAGACCTGCAGCGAAAACCGGTACAGAATCTGAAGGATGTCCTCAAAGAAGTGCCTGGCGTACAACTGACGAACGAAGGGGATAACCGTAAGGGCGTTAGTATTCGTGGTCTGGACAGCAGCTATACCCTGATTCTCGTCGACGGTAAACGCGTGAACTCCCGCAATGCCGTCTTCCGCCACAATGATTTCGATCTGAACTGGATCCCGGTCGATTCCATCGAACGTATTGAAGTGGTCCGTGGCCCGATGTCGTCGCTGTACGGTTCCGATGCGCTCGGCGGTGTAGTGAATATCATCACCAAAAAAATCGGTCAGAAATGGTCGGGTACCGTTACCGTCGATACCACCATTCAGGAACATCGCGATCGCGGTGACACCTATAACGGTCAGTTCTTTACCAGTGGACCATTAATTGATGGTGTGCTGGGAATGAAAGCTTACGGCAGCCTGGCAAAACGTGAAAAGGATGACCCGCAAAACTCAACGACCACCGATACCGGAGAAACGCCGCGTATTGAAGGATTCTCCAGCCGCGACGGCAATGTCGAATTTGCCTGGACACCGAATCAAAATCACGATTTTACTGCCGGATACGGTTTCGACCGTCAGGATCGTGATTCCGACTCGCTGGACAAAAACCGCCTGGAACGCCAGAACTACTCCGTCAGCCATAATGGGCGTTGGGATTACGGCACCAGCGAACTGAAATACTACGGTGAGAAAGTCGAGAACAAAAACCCTGGCAACAGCAGCCCGATAACTTCCGAAAGCAATACGGTCGACGGCAAATACACGTTGCCGCTGACGGCGATTAATCAGTTTCTCACGGTTGGCGGTGAATGGCGTCACGACAAACTTAGCGATGCGGTGAACCTGACCGGGGGAACCAGCTCCAAAACGTCTGCCAGCCAGTACGCGCTGTTTGTGGAAGATGAATGGCGGATCTTCGAGCCGCTGGCGCTGACGACCGGCGTGCGTATGGACGATCACTAAACCTACGGTGAACACTGGAGTCCGCGTGCCTACCTGGTTTATAACGCCACCGACACCGTAACGGTGAAAGGGGGCTGGGCGACGGCATTTAAAGCACCTTCTCTGTTGCAACTTAGCCCTGACTGGACGAGCAATTCCTGCCGTGGCGCATGTAAGATTGTGGGTAGCCCGGATCTGAAACCAGAAACCAGCGAAAGTTGGGAGCTGGGGCTTTACTACATGGGTGAAGAAGGCTGGCTGGAAGGGGTTGAATCCAGCGTTACCGTTTTCCGTAACGATGTGAAAGATCGTATCAGCATCAGCCGTACGTCTGACGTCAACGCTGCACCGGGCTACCAAAACTTTGTTGGTTTTGAGACGGGCGCTAACGGACGGCGCATACCGGTATTTAGCTACTACAACGTTAACAAAGCTCGTATTCAGGGCGTGGAAACCGAACTGAAAATTCCGTTCAACGATGAATGGAAACTGTCGATCAACTACACCTACAACGATGGTCGTGATGTCAGCAACGGCGAAAACAAACCGCTATCCGATCTGCCGTTCCATACTGCTAACGGTACGCTGGACTGGAAACCGCTGGCGCTGGAAGACTGGTCATTCTATGTTTCTGGGCACTATACCGGGCAGAAACGCGCCGACAGCGCGACGGCTAAAACACCGGGCGGTTATACCATCTGGAATACCGGCGCGGCCTGGCAGGTGACTAAAGACGTCAAACTGCGCGCAGGCGTGCTGAACCTTGGCGACAAGGATCTCAGTCGTGACGACTACAGCTATAACGAAGACGGACGTCGTTACTTTATGGCAGTGGATTATCGCTTCTGATGAGAAGATGCCCGGCGAACCGGGCGGACTTTCACTTCAGTAAATACTGCGCATGGAAGCGCAGGTGATCCTCTATAAAAGAGGCGATGAAGTAGTAACTGTGATCATATCCCGGCTGAATACGCAGCGTCATCGGCCACGCTTTCTGGCGCGCGGCTTCTGCCAGTACCGCAGGTTGCAACTGGTCGGCAAGAAACTGATCATTATCGCCCTGATCGATAAGCGTCGGGATCGCATCCTGCGCGTTACTGGCATACATCAGTGCGCAACTGTCCCATTCCAGCCATGCATTTTTGTCCTCACCTAAATAGCTGCTAAACGCTTTGATTCCCCACGGGACGCTGCACGGATTCACAATTGGCGCAAAGGCCGAAACGCTGGTGTATTTACCCGGATTTTTCAGCGCCATAATCAGCGCACCGTGACCACCCATTGAGTGACCGCTAATGGCGCAGCGGTCGCTGACATTAAATTGCGACTGAACCAGCGCCGGTAATTCATCGCGCAGATAATCATACATCCGGTAATGCGTCGCCCACGGCGGTTGCGTGGCATTAAGATAAAAGCCTGCGCCCTGGCCTAAATCGTAGCCATCGTCGTTGGCAACCTTTTCGCCGCGCGGGCTGGTGTCTGGCATCACCAGTACAATCCCCAGTTCCGCCGCTACCCGCTGGGCACCCGCCTTGGTGGTGAAGTTCTCGTCATTGCAGGTTAATCCGGAAAGCCAGTACAGCACTGGTGGCGGAGTGTGATCACGAGGTGGAGGGAGAAAGATACTGAACGTCATCGGGCAGTTTAAGGTACTGGAGTCGTGTCGCCAGCGTTGCTGCCAGCCTTCAAAACAGCGGTGCTCTTCGAGCATTTCCATGCGTGGCTCCTTGTTGTGTTGTTTGCAATTTCTTCATCATACCGTTTATTCAATGTGCTGTGAGTAACTTTCACTTCCGTATTTGCATAACGATGTTTTAACATCTGCTGATGAAAGGCAGCGGCAATTACAATAATTATCGCTGTGAATACTGGATTATGTGCGCCGCCTCACGCACAATAATCAGGCTGTAAATCAGCTTAATAACTTTGCCCCCACGCAGGGCGGAGGCGTCACACCTGCAGGAGAAATCATAAATGCCATCACTCAGTAAAGAAGCGGCCCTGGTTCATGAAGCGTTAGTTGCGCGAGGACTGGAAACACCGCTGCGCCCGCCCGTGCATGAAATGGATAACGAAACGCGCAAAAGCCTTATTGCTGGTCATATGACCGAAATCATGCAGCTGCTGAATCTCGACCTGGCTGATGACAGTTTGATGGAAACGCCGCATCGCATCGCTAAAATGTATGTCGATGAAATTTTCTCCGGTCTGGATTACGCCAACTTCCCGAAAATCACCCTCATTGAAAACAAAATGAAGGTCGATGAAATGGTCACCGTGCGCGATATCACTCTGACCAGTACCTGTGAACACCATTTTGTTACCATCGATGGCAAAGCGACGGTGGCTTATATCCCGAAAGATTCGGTGATCGGTCTGTCAAAAATTAACCGTATCGTGCAGTTCTTTGCCCAGCGTCCGCAGGTGCAGGAACGTCTGACGCAGCAAATTCTTATTGCGCTACAAACGCTGCTGGGCACCAATAACGTGGCTGTCTCGATCGACGCGGTGCATTACTGCGTGAAGGCGCGTGGCATCCGCGATGCAACCAGTGCCACGACAACGACCTCTCTTGGTGGATTGTTCAAATCCAGTCAGAATACGCGCCACGAGTTTCTGCGCGCTGTGCGTCATCACAACTGATTAAAAGGCAGGAACCATGGAGCGCAACGTCACGCTCGATTTTGTTCGCGGCGTCGCCATTCTGGGGATCCTGCTATTAAACATCAGCGCCTTTGGGCTACCAAAGGCGGCTTATCTTAATCCCGCCTGGTACGGCGCTATTACGCCGCAGGATGCATGGACCTGGGCATTTCTTGATCTCGTCGGCCAGGTGAAATTCCTCACGCTTTTTGCGCTGCTGTTTGGTGCGGGCCTGCAAATGTTGCTGCCCCGTGGCAGACGCTGGATCCAGTCGCGGTTAACGCTGTTAGTCTTGTTGGGCTTTATTCACGGTTTACTGTTCTGGGACGGCGATATTCTGCTGGCTTACGGGCTGGTGGGCTTAATCTGCTGGCGGCTGGTGCGCGATGCGCCATCGGTAAAAAGCCTGTTTAATACAGGCGTCATGCTTTATCTGGTGGGGCTTGGCGTTTTGCTGTTATTGGGGTTGATTTCCGATAGCCAGACCAGCCGCGCCTGGACGCCGGATGCATCGGCTATTTTGTATGAAAAATACTGGAAGCTTCACGGCGGCGTTGATGCGATCAGTAATCGTGCCGATGGTGTTGGCAACAGTTTACTGGCACTGGGCGCACAGTATGGCTGGCAACTGGCTGGGATGATGCTCATTGGTGCCGCATTGATGCGCAGTGGCTGGCTGAAAGGGCAGTTCAGCTTACGTCACTATCGTCGTACTGGTTTTGTGCTGGTGGCGATTGGGGTGATCATTAACCTTCCTGCCATCGCCCTGCAATGGCGGCTGGACTGGGCATATCGCTGGTGCGCCTTCTTACTTCAGATGCCGCGGGAACTGAGTGCGCCGTTTCAGGCGATAGGCTATGCGTCGCTGTTTTATGGTTTCTGGCCGCAATTGAGCCGCTTTAAGCTGGTGCTTGCGATCGCCTGCGTCGGACGGATGGCGCTGACCAACTATCTATTGCAAACGCTGATTTGTACCACGCTTTTTTACCACCTCGGTTTGTTTATGCATTTTGACCGCCTGGAGCTGCTGGCGTTTGTTATTCCGGTATGGCTGGCGAATATCCTCTTCTCTGTTATCTGGCTGCGTTTCTTCCGCCAGGGGCCGGTGGAATGGCTCTGGCGTCAGTTAACTTTGCGTGCTGCCGGACCGGCAATATCTAAAACATCAAGATAACGATCTGGATCACATTCGTTAACAAAACGGCTGTAACCGTTTCCATTGCTGTGACTCGATTCACGAAGTCCTGTATTCAGTGCTGACAAAATAGCCGCCAGCAAGCAGTCATTTACTGCAATCTCATAACAGGTAGTGAATATGATCACCATTCGTGATGTAGCGCGTCAGGCTGGCGTCTCTGTGGCAACGGTTTCCCGGGTGCTCAATAACAGCACGCTGGTCAGTGCCGACACGCGTGAAGCAGTAATGAAAGCCGTGAGTGAGCTGGATTATCGGCCAAACGCCAATGCCCAGGCGCTGGCAACTCAGGTTAGCGACACCATTGGCGTGGTGGTGATGGACGTTTCTGATGCGTTTTTCGGCGCGCTGGTAAAAGCGGTGGATCTAGTCGCTCAGCAGCATCAGAAATACGTGCTAATCGGCAATAGCTATCATGAAGCGGAAAAAGAGCGTCACGCCATTGAGGTGTTAATTCGCCAGCGTTGTAATGCGTTGATTGTTCACTCAAAAGCATTGAGTGACGATGAACTGGCGCAATTTATGGATAACATTCCCGGTATGGTGTTAATCAACCGCGTTGTGCCGGGGTACGCCCATCGTTGCGTTTGCCTGGATAATCTCAGCGGTGCCCGAATGGCGACGCGCATGTTGCTGAATAACGGTCATCAACGTATTGGTTATCTTTCTTCCAGTCACGGCATTGAAGATGACGCCATGCGTAAAGCAGGCTGGATGAGTGCGTTGAAAGAGCAGGATATTATTCCGCCGGAAAGCTGGATTGGCACTGGTACGCCGGACATGCCGGGCGGTGAGGCGGCGATGGTTGAACTGCTGGGGCGCAATCTACAACTTACCGCTGTATTTGCTTATAACGACAATATGGCCGCTGGCGCACTGACAGCATTAAAAGATAATGGCATTGCGATTCCGTTACATCTCTCAATCATCGGTTTCGATGATATTCCCATCGCCCGTTACACCGACCCGCAATTAACGACCGTGCGTTATCCCATTGCTTCAATGGCTAAATTAGCCACCGAACTGGCCTTGCAGGGGGCAGCAGGCAATATTGATCCTCGTGCCAGCCACTGTTTTATGCCGACGTTAGTGCGTCGCCATTCTGTCGCAACGCGCCAGAATGCGGCGGCGATCACTAACTCAACAAATCAGGCGATGTAACCGCTTTCAATCTGTGAGTGATTTCACAGTATCTTAACAATGTGATGGCTATGATTGCACCGTTTTAACGTTGTAACCCGTATGTAACAGTGAATAATCACTTTCACCGAGGTAATAGCGTCATAACAACAATTAAAGCCGTTTTCTGGAGCGTTACCGGGCATGGAAGAACGAATTTTAAAAAGTGAGCTTCGGCGTTCAGTAACACTTCATTAACTCTACTGCCCCGCCGAGCATTTATCTCAAGCACTATCCTGCATAAGAAAAACCGGAGATACCATGAATAAGAAGGTGTTAACCCTGTCTGCTGTGATGGCCAGCATGTTATTCGGTGCCGCTGCACACGCTGCTGATACTCGCATTGGTGTAACAATCTATAAGTACGACGATAACTTTATGTCTGTAGTGCGCAAGGCTATTGAGCAAGATGCGAAAGCCGCGCCAGATGTTCAGCTGCTGATGAATGATTCTCAGAATGACCAGTCCAAGCAGAACGATCAGATCGACGTATTGCTAGCGAAAGGGGTGAAGGCACTGGCAATCAACCTGGTTGACCCGGCAGCTGCGGGTACGGTGATTGAGAAAGCGCGTGGGCAAAACGTGCCGGTGGTTTTCTTCAACAAAGAACCGTCTCGTAAGGCGCTGGATAGCTACGACAAAGCCTACTACGTTGGCACTGATTCCAAAGAGTCCGGCATTATTCAGGGCGATTTGATTGCTAAACACTGGGCGGCGAATCAGGGTTGGGATCTGAACAAAGACGGTCAGATTCAATTCGTATTGCTGAAAGGTGAACCGGGCCATCCGGATGCAGAAGCACGTACCACTTACGTGATTAAAGAGCTGAACGACAAAGGCATTAAAACTGAACAGTTACAGTTAGATACCGCTATGTGGGATACCGCTCAGGCGAAAGATAAGATGGACGCCTGGCTGTCTGGCCCGAACGCCAACAAAATCGAAGTGGTTATCGCCAACAACGATGCGATGGCAATGGGCGCGGTAGAAGCACTGAAAGCACACAACAAGTCCAGCATTCCGGTGTTTGGCGTCGATGCGCTGCCAGAAGCGCTGGCGCTGGTGAAATCCGGTGCACTGGCGGGCACAGTACTGAACGATGCTAACAACCAGGCGAAAGCGACCTTTGATCTGGCGAAAAACCTGGCCGATGGCAAAGGTGCGGCTGATGGCACCAACTGGAAAATCGACAACAAAGTGGTCCGCGTACCTTATGTTGGCGTAGATAAAGACAACCTGGCTGAATTCAGCAAGAAATAAGACTGATTGGGCGCAGTCGTTTACTGCGCCCTTATTGTATGGCCAACAAGGTAAAATTATATGGTCAGCTCAACGACTCCGTCTTCCGGGGAATACTTGTTGGAAATGAGCGGTATCAACAAGTCTTTTCCTGGTGTTAAGGCACTTGATAACGTTAATTTAAAAGTCCGGCCACATTCTATCCATGCATTAATGGGGGAAAACGGCGCAGGAAAATCAACATTATTAAAATGCCTGTTTGGTATTTATCAAAAAGACTCCGGCACCATTTTATTCCAGGGTAAAGAGATCGATTTCCATTCTGCCAAAGAAGCACTGGAAAATGGTATTTCGATGGTACACCAGGAGTTAAACCTGGTATTACAACGTTCGGTGATGGATAACATGTGGCTGGGGCGATATCCCACCAAAGGCATGTTTGTCGATCAGGACAAAATGTACCGCGAAACCAAAGCGATTTTTGATGAACTGGATATTGATATCGATCCGCGTGCGCGCGTCGGCACATTATCCGTTTCGCAAATGCAGATGATCGAAATCGCCAAAGCGTTTTCCTATAACGCGAAAATTGTGATTATGGATGAACCGACTTCTTCGTTAACCGAAAAAGAGGTCAATCATCTGTTCACTATTATTCGTAAATTAAAAGAGCGCGGCTGCGGTATTGTTTATATCTCGCATAAAATGGAAGAAATCTTCCAGTTATGTGATGAAGTTACCGTATTGCGCGACGGTCAGTGGATCGCCACCGAACCGCTGGCAGGACTGACGATGGACAAGATCATCGCCATGATGGTTGGGCGTTCTCTTAATCAGCGTTTTCCTGACAAAGAAAACAAGCCGGGCGAAGTCATCCTCGAGGTGCGTAACCTGACGTCACTGCGCCAGCCGTCGATTCGCGATGTCTCGTTTGATCTGCATAAAGGGGAGATCCTCGGTATTGCCGGGCTGGTGGGGGCGAAACGTACCGATATTGTTGAGACGTTATTTGGTATTCGCGAGAAATCGGCTGGCACCATAACGTTGCACGGCAAACAGATCAATAACCATAATGCCAACGAAGCCATAAACCACGGATTTGCACTGGTAACTGAGGAGCGCCGCTCAACGGGAATTTATGCCTATCTGGATATTGGTTTTAACTCGTTAATTTCCAATATTCGCAACTACAAAAATAAAGTTGGTTTACTGGATAACTCGCGGATGAAAAGCGATACCCAGTGGGTGATTGATTCGATGCGGGTAAAAACGCCGGGTCATCGGACGCAAATTGGTTCGCTCTCCGGTGGTAATCAGCAAAAGGTGATTATTGGTCGCTGGCTACTAACGCAACCAGAAATATTAATGCTCGATGAACCGACGCGCGGTATTGATGTCGGGGCGAAGTTTGAAATTTATCAGTTAATTGCCGAACTGGCGAAGAAAGGCAAGGGGATTATTATTATCTCCTCTGAAATGCCTGAGTTGTTAGGGATAACAGACCGTATTCTGGTCATGAGCAATGGTCTCGTTTCCGGAATTGTCGACACAAAAACAACAACGCAAAACGAAATTCTGCGTCTTGCGTCTTTGCACCTTTAAGATTAGGGGCTTCCCATGAGTGCGTTAAATAAGAAAAGTTTTCTTACTTACCTGAAAGAGGGCGGTATTTACGTCGTTCTTTTAGTTTTGCTGGCGATTATTATTTTCCAGGACCCAACATTTTTAAGTCTGTTGAACTTAAGTAATATTCTCACCCAGTCATCGGTGCGTATTATTATCGCGCTCGGTGTGGCAGGGTTAATTGTCACCCAGGGGACCGATCTTTCTGCTGGTCGTCAGGTAGGGCTGGCGGCAGTGGTGGCTGCGACATTATTGCAGTCCATGGATAACGCCAACAAAGTGTTCCCGGAAATGGCGACGATGCCGATTGCGCTGGTTATTCTGATTGTCTGTGCCATTGGTGCGGTGATCGGTTTGATCAACGGTCTGATTATCGCTTATCTCAACGTGACGCCGTTCATTACCACGCTCGGCACGATGATCATCGTCTATGGCATCAACTCGCTCTATTACGACTTTGTCGGGGCGTCGCCAATTTCTGGTTTTGACAGTGGCTTCTCTACCTTTGCTCAGGGCTTTGTCGCGCTGGGGAGTTTCCGTCTCTCTTACATCACCTTCTACGCGTTGATTGCGGTGGCGTTCGTCTGGGTGTTGTGGAACAAAACCCGCTTCGGTAAGAACATTTTTGCCATTGGCGGTAACCCGGAAGCGGCAAAAGTATCTGGTGTCAACGTCGGCCTGAACCTGCTGATGATCTACGCGTTGTCTGGTGTGTTCTATGCCTTCGGCGGGATGTTAGAAGCCGGACGTATCGGCTCTGCCACCAACAACCTCGGCTTTATGTATGAGCTGGATGCTATCGCGGCGTGCGTGGTAGGCGGTGTATCGTTCAGCGGCGGTGTGGGGACGGTGATTGGCGTGGTGACCGGGGTAATTATTTTTACCGTCATCAACTATGGCCTGACGTATATCGGCGTAAACCCATACTGGCAGTACATCATCAAAGGGGCGATTATTATCTTCGCCGTAGCGCTGGATTCACTGAAATACGCGCGTAAGAAGTGATGTGATTGTGGATATTGCCGGATGCGCTGCATCCGGCAATCGGTGCCAAATGCCGGATGCGTCTCTGGTTTTACAACGTTACCGGGTGTTCTTTCTCGCCTTTCTTAAACTTCACTTCCCCGAGCTCAATACAACCCACCGGGCAGACGTGACCACAAAGCAGACAACCCACACATTTCTCGGTATTACAATGCGGTGTGCGGGTTTTCTCGCTCCATTCCATCGCCTGGTGACCGCCGTCGTAACAGGAAATATAACAGCGTCCACAGCCAACACATTTATCAAGATTGATACGGGGATAGACAATATAACTGCGGTCTAAATCTTCCGCCGGGACAATATTGTTATTCGCCAGACCTACCATCTCCTGCAACGAATCAAACCCTTGATCGGCGAGATAATGCGACAACCCGCTCGCCATATCTTCCACTATCCGATAGCCGTACTGCATAATGCCGGTGGTGACCTGTAACGTTGCTGCGCCGAGCAATAAAAACTCCGCCGCATCTTCCCAGGTTTCAATGCCGCCGATACCGCTGATCGGGAAATCGCGCAGTTCTGGATGGGTGCGCATTTGCTGAATAAAGCGCAGGGCGATCGGTTTTACCGCTTTACCGGAATATCCGGAAATACTCGATTTACCGTTCACGATCGGCATACCGATTTTCTGATTAAGATCGATATTGGTGATGGATTTAACGGTGTTAATTGCCGCAATGCCATCTGCGCCGCCGCGCTTCGCCGCCAGCGCCACTTCGCACATATCACCGATATTCGGTGTCATCTTCGCCAGCATCGGCAGCGTGGAACCCCGTTTAACTGCCCGACAATATTTTTCTACCAGCTCCGGGCTTTGCCCGACATCGCTACCCATCGCATGAGACGTCATTTGCGGACAGGAGAAGTTACACTCGATCATATCCGCGCCAGCTTCTTGCACCAGGCGCGCCAGCTCCTCCCATTGCTGCTCATTTTCCCCCATGATCGAAGCGATCAATACTTTGTCCGGGTAATCTTCCTTCAGCCGACGCAGGGCGGCCAGATTCTCTTCCAACGGATGCTCGGCAATCTGCTCCATATTTTTGAAGCCGATAAAACCGGTATCTTCTTTCACCAGATGATCAAAACGCGGCGAGACTTCGTTGGCGATAAAAAAGCCGATCGTTTTAAACACCACGCCGCCCCAACCTGTGTCGTAGGCTTTGGCACACATCTCATAGCAGTTGCCTACCGGCGAAGAAGAGAGGCAGAACGGGTTGGGAAACTTCACGCCGCAAAAGGTAATCGAAAGATCTTTCGTTAACATGAGCAAGCTCCCTCTAAATAGTGATGAATCGCCTCGGCGGCTTCTTTCCCGGTTTTCACGGCATAGACCACGGTTTTGTCACCCTCAACAATATCGCCAGCAGCAAAGACTTGCGGATCGCGGGTCTGATAATTTTGTGTTTTGATGGTGTTACGCTGCGGCTCTAACTTCGCAAAGGCATCCAGTCTGGCATGCTGACCGACGGCGAGAATAATTTTATCTGCCACCATCGTCAGTTCGCCCGGTAACCGTACATGCTTAAACGTGACTTTATTGCCTTCCACGGCTACTGGCGTGAATCCATCGATGATCGAAACGCCCAGCTCCCGGGCGCTGGTAAACTCTTTTTCGCTTGCCGGAAACTCATCTAACTCTTCACGCGCTACGCAAGTTACTGCCTGACAGCCGAGAACTTTCAGCGTGCTGGCTACGTCCATCGCGACATCACCGCCGCCGATAATTAATGCGCTTTGTGGAATGCTGATATCGCCTTGCGCCTGTCGTGCACGTTGCAAGAAGTCGACGGCAATCTCAACGTCGCTATGCTCAAACAGCGGTAGCCCGGAACCGCTTGATAACCCCACGGTGACCAGTACCGCGCGGTTTTCCGCTTTCAGTTGCTCCAGGGTGAGTGTGTTACCGACTTCGTTGTTGCACTTAATGGTCACGCCCATTTTTTCAATACGGGCGATCTCTGCATCCAGCACTGATTGCGGTAACCGGAATTGCGGAATACCGTTACGCAACCAGCCACCGGGGTGCGCTTCTTTCTCATAAATCGTGACGTCATAACCCTGGTTTGTCAGTGTCACACTGGCCTGCAATCCGGCAGGACCTGCGCCAATAATCGCGACTTTGCCGAGCGTTTTAGTACCGGGCTGATAAATTTCCATTCCGGTTTGTTGTTCAAAATCAGTAACAAAACGCTGTAAGCGGCCGATATCAATGGGAGCATCAACACCGGCACGGGTACAACCGCTTTGGCATAATTTCTCCGTTGGGCACACTCTGGCACAAACGGCACCGAGGGCATTATTTTCGCGAATTGTCTCGGCAGCGCCTTTAAAATTACGAAAGTAGATTGAGCGAATAAATTTCCCCGGATCGGTCTGTGCCGGGCAAGCCTGACTACAGGGAGCGTCGTGACATAATAAACAGCGAGAGGCTTCTTTAATCGCCAGTAAAGACGTAAAAGCCGGAGTGAGTTCATCCAGATAATTTTGTTGCGGCATGTGATCTTCCTTAATGCTATAGGTAATTAAGGCGAGCGTTTAGTAAATAATAATGTACTGATATTAAGGCTAAGCGTGCGGGGGAATTTAAACTGTGAAAAGATTCACAAATAGCTGCGGTTAGGAATGTGATATCCGCAGCTTATCAGGTGAAGTAATAATTATTCTCAATAATTAACTGGAGAGGGGAATATTAACGATAGAAAATAAGATAAACAATCATGCCGATAGATAAAATTCCGAAGCCGATATATGCCACCATATAAGCGAAAAAGAGTCCGGGATTTTTTGCTCGCCAGACATACACCGGTTCCGGTGCATTTTTAACCCGTTTATCAATCGCGCCTGCGCGCCAGCCTTTCCATGCTTCGCGGAAACAAAATATCGGGATAAGGAAAAAAACGGCAACGACAAAAAACTGCTGTACATCCATAACTACTTTCCTTGTTTCTTTTGTAATTCAAGTAACTGTTCGGGTGTGACGGCGGGATACCCCTGCGCATCTTCCGGTACCTGGTGCATAGCCGGAATAGGGACCAGCGGCCCTAAAAAACGCGGTTCACGTTTAAAAATATAAAGGTCAGCCAGCGCACCGAAACGGGCGGCAAATTCACGAATACGTACTGACAGCATATCTTTCGGTGACGGTACGGCATAACACTGAGCCTGAATCCCCATATGCAGCGCAATAAATAATGCTCGCTCACAGTGGAAACGTTGGGTGATAATAATGAAATCATTAGTATCGAAAACTTTGCGTGTACGCACGATGGAATCCAGCGTACGAAAGCCTGCGTAATCGAGAACAATATCTGATGGGTCGACACCAGCAGCGATTAAATCTTTGCGCATGGTCATCGGCTCATTATAACTTTGCAATGCGTTATCGCCGCTCAGTAATAGATAATTTACCTTACCGCTGTTATAGGCATTAATCGCTCCTTGAATGCGGTAGCGATAATACTGATTAATTACGCCAGTACGATAATATTTTGCTGTTCCGAGCACCACACCGACCTGGCGGTAGGGGAGATCCTGCAATTCGTCGTAGATATAAGGCGCGGTTTTCCAGCTCATCCAGCGATCGAGGCCGAGCACAGTCAACAGCAGCAAGCCGATCAGGACTAACAGGCTGAGGAACACGCGCTTTAACATGCAGGAGACTCGATCTAAGGAAAATTTCCATCAGGCTACTTTACCCGCTGGTTTTGCGCAAGAAACGGCAAACTGTTTGCCGGGATTTTCGACACCAGGAGAGGGCTGGCAAGCCGGACAAGGCGTTCACGCCGCATCCGGCACCAGGCTTAAGCGAGAAGTACGCGGTCGATACTGTGACAGCCGAGAGCTTTCAGCGTTGCGGAGGTGGCATCCCACTGAATCAACGGCGCATCGGCTTTTTCTGCCAGAACCGCGCGCTGGATATCCGGGTAATCATAACCCTTGAGATTCAATAGAATTAACGCTCCCTGCAACGGTGGCAGAGTCGGGTTGAATGCGGCGTTTTCAGCGTAGCTGCCGCTGAAAATTCGACCGTCTTTACATTCCAGCGCAACACCGCTTGGCGACTTACTGTAAGGCATGTGCGAACGGTTTGCCGCCGCAATCGCCGCCTGAGAAAGCGCATCACCAGTCAGCGCATAGCCGTGATCCTGCTCGTCCATCAGCAGCGTTTTAATCTCCAGATCTTTCGGCCCAAAGGCATCCGGCAGATAGTCACGCAGCGCGTGTGCCTCGCGGCCCGGCAGATGAATACGCAGATCCAGACCGCTGTTCAGTTCATTCATAAACTGACGGCAGTGACCACAAGGCGTGTAGTTAACGGTGATGGCTGCAAGCGCTTTTTCACCACTCAACCAGGCGTGGCTGATCGCGCTTTGTTCGGCATGAACGGTTTGCTGCATTGTCGCACCAATAAATTCCATATTGGCACCAAAATACCAGGTTCCGCTCACACCGCGCGCAATTGCGCCAACATTAAAATTCGACAATGGCGTACGCGCACAGGCCGCCGCCAGCGGAAGTAGTGCGAATGCCAGCGCGTCTTCGTCCAGCCCCGTTGCGCTCTTCAGCGATGAGACTTGCTCCCCGGTCAACAAAGCGGGGAAGTACTTGTCTGCCAGAATAGGTTCCAGTGCAGATTGCAAGTTATCCGCAAGTTGGGCAAAAGCGGTTTGAAAACGTGGATGCATGGCGTTGCCTCATAATCATGTAATGGGATAACAGTTTACGAACCCGTTATGGCTTTATATGTGATCTGAATCTCATTAATTATGCAACGCGTGAAACTTACATCAAAAATGCGCGACGCATCGCAAATTTTAGCCCATTACTGCCAGAATAATCGGGAAAAGGAACGGTGCGATCAGCGAAGTAATTATCCCGCATAACACCAGCGCTAGCGAACTAAATGCACCTTCCTGATAATCCAGCTCGGCGCAGCGCGCCGTACCGAGGGCGTGCGAGGCAGTCCCCATTGCCAGACCGCGCGCAGCTTTGGTACGAATACGCATCGCATTAAGCAATGTATGGCCAAATACCGCGCCGAGGATGCCGACGAAAATCACGCAAACTGCGCTGATTGCCGGAATACCGCCAATACTGCCGCCAACCGCCATTGCAATAGGCGTGGTGACTGATTTCGGCAGGATTGACGCGGCGATTTCCGGTGAAGCGCCCATCAACAATGCCACGGAAGTCCCCGTCACCATCGCAACCACGCTGCCGATAAAACAGATGGTGATGATCGATTTCCAGCGCGCGCGGATCTGGTGTAGCTGCTCATATAAAGGATAGGCCAGCGCGACGACCGCCGGTTGCAGCAGATCGTTTAGCACTTCGCTACCTTTAAAGTAGCTGTCGTAAGAGATGCCAGTCAGCATTAAAAAAGGAATGATCACCACCATTGCTACCAGCAACGGGTTAAGCAAGGGAAACTTATACCGTGCCGCCAGTTTGCGGGCGGCAAAAAAGACAATCAATGTCAGCGGTAATGACCACCAGATATTCGCCATCATTCTTCTGATCCTTTCTGACCTACGACTTTACGTTCACCGTGTACCAGTTGCGAACTCCAGCTCACCACCAGAAAAACCACCAGCGTACTGACTGCACAGGAAACCACTACCGGGCCAAACTGTGCGCGGAGCAAATCAAAATATTGCATGACGCCTACGCCAATCGGCACAAACAATAGCGCCATATAGCGAATCAGTACGTAGCACCCCGGATTGACCCATTTTGCCGGAAGAATTTGCAAGGCCAGCAGGACAAACAGGATCAGCATCCCGATGATGCTGCCCGGAATGGTTACCGGTAGCAGGGAAGCAATGAAAATGCCTGCATACAGGCAGGCATAAATCAGGACGAAAGCGCGTAAATATTGCCAGATAATGTTCAGTGTCTTACTCATAATCAACACCCCAGATGAGATGGATTCATCATACAATTAATTCGTAAAACGTGCTACCGATCACATTAAGAAATCAGCGCTTATTTTTTCGCTCCCCGGCATTACGCAATGCGCAGCGAACTCAGGCATACATCAAGCATAGAGAGGGATTGCAGTTTGCAGCAATCCCTCTTTGCAGACCTTTAATCCGCTGACCATAGGCGCTAACATAGCGCCTCATTTTTTTGCGGGTGATGATATGCGTGTGTTACTGGCACCGATGGAGGGAGTGCTTGACTCTCTGGTGCGTGAATTGCTGACCGAAGTTAACGACTACGATCTGTGCATCACCGAGTTTGTCCGCGTGGTGGATCAACTGCTGCCGGTAAAAGTCTTTCATCGCATTTGCCCTGAGCTACAAAACGCCAGCCGGACACCATCTGGTACGCTGGTGCGCGTGCAGTTGTTAGGTCAGTTCCCACAATGGCTGGCAGAGAACGCCGCCCGTGCGGTGGAGTTAGGTTCCTGGGGCGTGGATCTCAATTGCGGCTGCCCGTCGAAAACGGTTAACGGTAGCGGCGGCGGGGCGACGTTACTCAAAGATCCTGAACTCATCTACCAGGGTGCAAAAGCGATGCGTGAAGCTGTACCGGCGCATTTGCCCGTCAGCGTGAAAGTGCGTCTGGGCTGGGACAGCGGTGAGAAGAAATTTGAAATCGCCGATGCGGTTCAACAGGCTGGCGCTACGGAGCTGGTGGTGCATGGGCGGACGAAAGAGCAGGGTTACCGCGCGGAGCATATTGACTGGCAGGCGATTGGCGATATTCGCCAGCGGCTGAATATTCCGGTGATTGCCAACGGTGAAATCTGGGACTGGCAGAGCGCGCAACAATGCATGGCGATCAGCGGCTGCGACGCAGTGATGATTGGTCGCGGGGCGCTCAATATTCCCAACCTGAGCCGGGTGGTAAAATATAACGAACCGCGAATGCCGTGGCCGGAGGTGGTTGCTTTGCTGCAAAAATATACCCGTCTGGAAAAGCAGGGCGATACCGGGTTATATCACGTTGCGCGGATTAAACAGTGGTTGAGTTATTTGCGTAAAGAATACGATGAAGCAACGGAATTATTTCAGCATGTTCGGGTGTTGAATAATTCCCCTGATATTGCAAGGGCTATTCAGGCAATTGATATCGAGAAACTCTAAAAAACCATAGTGATGTTTTTTGACAATGTGTTAGCTCTTTATCAATAGGCCGCACGGTTGTTTGGTGGCGTCAAAATTGCCGAGGCGTTCCCTGAAGGCCGGGGCAGCCCACATGGATGTGGGCTGAGGGCGCGTTTTACAGGGATGTTACCTCGCGCCCGACCCGGTAGCCGTAAGGGATAAGCCGAGGGCACCGCGCAGCGGCGATTTTGTTCGCCAGAGCCCGGGGGTGCAGGGGGCGGCGGCGATTGGCCGCCCCCTGCGCGCTCCTTGCGCCAGTGATTATATGAAGCAATGCACATGACAGGAGCGCAACAGGATGAGAGACTGAAATATTCTCGTTATTTTCGGACCTGATGACATTAATTAATTTTAAAATATCATCTTAAATACGCCAGTCACCACCAGTAGCCCAATCAGGAAAATAATCAATACAGCCCAGAGTATAATTTTCATTGGCGTTCCTTTATTTGTGAGTGCTGAATAAGTATAGGAAAAAACGAAGCCCTTTGCCGTTATCCATAAACGATTAAGATAAATCGGAAGATATCATTCACTTAGTGTATATTTTTCTGGATATGTCGTTTTATTGCCACTGATGTATTGCCACGCGAAACTAAAAAATATATCGCAACACACGGTAATCTCCGCGCACCTTTTCTTACCTGATTATTCCCCCATGAATCGTGATTCCTTTTATCCAGCCATCGCCTGTTTTCCGCTGTTACTGATGCTGGCCGGGTGTGCGCCTATGCATGAAACCCGCCAGGCGTTAAGCCAGCAAACGCCCGCTGCACAAGTTGACACCGCATTACCCACGGCGCTGAAAAATGGTTGGCCAGACAGCCAATGGTGGCTGGAGTATCACGATAATCAACTCACTTCCTTAATTAACAATGCACTACAGAACGCACCGGATATGCAGGTGGCTGAACAGCGCATTCAGCTAGCTGAAGCCCAGGCGAAGGCAGTTGCCACTCAGGATGGTCCGCAGATCGACTTTTCGGCGGATATGGAGCGGCAAAAAATGTCGGCAGAAGGCTTAATGGGGCCGTTTGCTCTGAACGATCCGGCCGCAGGTACGACCGGCCCGTGGTACACCAACGGTACTTTTGGCTTAACGGCGGGCTGGCAGCTCGATATCTGGGGAAAGAATCGGGCGGAGGTTACTGCCCGCCTGGGTACGGTTAAAGCACGGGCGGCGGAACGCGAGCAAACCCGCCAATTGCTGGCTGGCAGCGTAGCCCGCCTGTACTGGGAGTGGCAAACCCAGGCGGCGTTAAACACGGTCTTGCAGCAAATAGAAAAAGAGCAGAACACCATTATCGCGACCGATCGCCAGCTATATCAGAACGGGATTACTTCTTCAGTTGAAGGTGTGGAAACCGATATTAATGCCAGCAAAACCCGGCAGCAGCTCAACGATGTCGCGGGGAAAATGAAAATTATTGAGGCACGGTTAAGCGCACTTACAAATAACCAGACAAAGTCATTGAAGCTTAAACCGGTCGCGTTGCCGAAAGTGGCAAGCCAGCTTCCTGATGAACTGGGGTACTCCTTACTGGCCCGGCGGGCAGATTTGCAGGCGGCGCACTGGTACGTTGAGTCATCGCTAAGCACCATTGATGCGGCAAAAGCGGCATTTTATCCTGACATCAACCTGATGGCCTTCCTGCAACAGGATGCGTTGCACTTAAGCGATCTGTTCCGTCATTCCGCGCAGCAAATGGGCGTTACGGCAGGCCTGACGCTACCCATTTTCGATAGTGGTCGTCTTAACGCCAATCTCGATATCGCAAAAGCCGAAAGCAACTTGTCTATCGCCAGCTACAACAAAGCGGTGGTTGAAGCGGTGAATGACGTGGCGCGGGCAGCCAGTCAGGTTCAGACACTGGCGGAGAAAAACCAGCATCAGGCGCAAATTGAGCGCGATGCCTTGCGTGTGGTAGGTCTTGCGCAGGCGCGCTTTAACGCGGGCATCATTGCTGGTTCCCGCGTCAGCGAAGCCAGAATCCCCGCGCTGCGTGAGCGGGCCAATGGCCTGTTATTGCAAGGGCAGTGGCTGGATGCCTCCATTCAACTCACTGGTGCGTTGGGCGGGGGTTACAAACGCTGATGATATGCGCCTTCTATACTTAACGTTTATTCAGCGTTAAGTGGAGAACTCGATGGCACAGGTTGCGATTATTACCGCCTCCGATTCGGGGATCGGCAAAGAGTGCGCGTTATTACTGGCGCAGCAGGGGGTTGATATTGGTATTACCTGGAACTCAGATGAAGAAGGGGCAAAAGATACCGCGCGTGAGGTAGTTAGCCACGGCGTACGTGCGGAGATCGTGCAGCTGGATCTCGGTAAACTGCCAGAAGGTGCGCAGGCGCTGGAGAAACTCATTCAACGGCTGGGGCGTATTGATGTGCTGGTGAATAATGCGGGCGCAATGACCAAAGCGCCGTTTCTTGATATGGCTTTCGATGAGTGGCGCAAGATTTTTACCGTTGATGTCGATGGTGCATTTTTATGCTCACAAATTGCGGCCCGCCAGATGGTGAAACAAGGGCAGGGCGGTCGCATCATCAACATTACGTCGGTACATGAACATACGCCGCTGCCGGATGCCAGCGCCTACACAGCCGCTAAACATGCGCTCGGTGGGTTAACCAAAGCGATGGCGCTGGAGCTGGTCAGGCATAAGATTTTGGTGAACGCAGTCGCGCCTGGGGCGATCGCCACGCCAATGAATGGCATGGATGACAGCGACGTGAAGCCCGACGCGGAGCCTTCGATTCCTCTGCGGCGTTTTGGCGCAACGCATGAGATTGCCAGCCTGGTAGCGTGGCTGTGCTCAGAGGGCGCAAATTACACCACCGGGCAGTCGTTGATAGTGGATGGCGGCTTTATGTTGGCGAATCCGCAGTTCAACCCAGAATAGCGCAGTGAGGTGCGTGGTTATTTCAATGGGTAAAATTTTGGTAGGCATGATAAGACGCACAAGCGTCGCATCAGGCATGGTGCACCGGATGTCGGATGCGGCGCGAACGCCTTACCCAGGGCAATGGTTTTACGCCTGATGATCCGGCTTTTTCTTCCCGCGCCGTTTCAGCCACCAGCGCACGCCTACCACCAGAACCACGACCAGAATCAACCAGACCCAGTGCTTCAAATGCTGGTCGAGAGTGTGCAACCACGGCGCAATCACCTGACCACCAGCGTAACCGATAGTGGTAAAAATCAACGCCCAGGCAAATGCGCCGAGAATATTAAGCGGCAGAAAGATTTTCGGCGGCAGCTGGCTGGCACCAATCAGCGTCGGGCCAATCACCCGAAAGCCATACATAAAGCGCGTACCAATGACAAACAGATACGGATGGCGTTGGATAAGTTTCTGCGCCCGCTCAATTTTATCCTGATGTTTCGAGAAACGGCGTAACAGCTTGCCGCCAAACCGCCGCCCGCACAGATAAAGCACCTGGTCGCCAATCATGCCGCCAAGCGCCACAGAAAGTACCACCAGCGGGAACTTTAATAGCCCCTGATGTGCCGCAACGCCTCCCAGCAAAGTCACGGTTTCACCTTCCGCCAGGCTACCGATCACCAGCGCGGCATAACCATATTGTGAGATGAGTGTATTGAGATCCATAGGCCAGTCTGTCTCCCTTTGGTTGCCTTTAAGCATACACCCTGGAAATCATTCACGCTGAAAAAGGACGTACATCAGACGGTGCAAATTACATGAGCGAACAAAAAAATAATCACAAGCTGACTTATACTTGAACTGTCAGGTTCATGAACTCACAACAAGGGGGCGGTATGAGCCATGTCTGGGGACTGTTTTCCCATCCCGATCGTGAAATGCAGGTGATTAATCGCGAAAACGAAACGATTTCTCACCATTACACCCACCACGTTTTGCTGATGGCGGCGATTCCGGTGATTTGCGCCTTCATTGGCACTACACAGATTGGCTGGAATTTTGGCGATGGCACTATCCTGAAGTTATCCTGGTTTACCGGACTGGCGCTGGCTGTCCTGTTTTATGGCGTTATGCTGGCTGGGGTTGCGGTAATGGGGCGGGTCATCTGGTGGATGGCGCGTAATTATCCGCAGCGTCCGTCACTTGCGCACTGCATGGTCTTCGCGGGCTACGTTGCAACTCCGCTGTTTTTAAGCGGTCTGGTGGCGCTTTATCCACTGGTCTGGTTGTGTGCGCTGGTCGGCACGGTGGCGCTGTTTTACACCGGCTACCTGCTTTACCTTGGTATTCCGAGCTTCCTGAATATCAACAAAGAGGAAGGCCTTAGCTTCTCTAGTTCGACGCTGGCGATTGGCGTGCTGGTACTGGAAGTGCTGCTCGCCCTAACCGTTATACTATGGGGCTACGGTTATCGTTTGTTCTAGAAAGTTCTTTGACGTTGCATTGCTGGCGTAAATGTCAGCAATGCAGCATTTCCTCACGATTCTCCTTTGACGATCGCACTTTTTGCTCGTTATGATGGCGTCGCTAGCCTCAGTAAATCCTTACTCCGGCGGTGCGCAACCCGTGCGCGTGAACCACTATCTGAATGCTCATCATGCCGAAATTTCGAGTTTCTTTATTTAGCCTGGCCCTGATGCTGGCTGTGCCTTTGGCACCGCAGGCCGTTGCGAAAACGGCAGCCGCTACCACCGCTTCACAACCGGAAATTGCCTCCGGTAGCGCGATGATTGTTGATCTGAATACCAACAAAGTGATCTATTCGAACCACCCGGATCTGGTGCGTCCGATTGCGTCTATCAGCAAATTAATGACCGCGATGGTTGTGCTGGATGCACGACTGCCGCTGGATGAAAAACTAAAAGTGGATATCAGCCAGACGCCGGAGATGAAAGGGGTCTATTCGCGCGTACGACTGAATAGCGAAATCAGCCGTAAAGATATGCTGTTGCTGGCGCTGATGTCTTCAGAAAACCGCGCGGCGGCAAGCCTTGCGCACCATTATCCCGGTGGTTACAAAGCCTTTATTAAGGCAATGAATGCGAAAGCGAAATCGCTCGGAATGAACAACACGCGCTTTGTTGAACCTACCGGATTGTCGGTGCATAACGTTTCAACTGCCCGTGACTTAACCAAACTGCTCATTGCCAGCAAACAATATCCGTTGATCGGGCAGTTAAGTACTACCCGGGAAGATATGGCAACCTTCTCTAATCCGACGTATACGCTGCCGTTCCGCAATACTAATCATCTGGTGTATCGCGATAACTGGAATATTCAGTTAACCAAAACCGGCTTTACCAATGCGGCGGGCCATTGTCTGGTGATGCGTACGGTTATCAATAATAAACCGGTGGCGCTGGTAGTGATGGACGCGTTTGGCAAATATACCCATTTTGCCGATGCCAGCCGCCTGCGTACCTGGATTGAAACCGGTAAAGTGATGCCTGTGCCGGCAGCAGCGTTGAGCTATAAAAAACAAAAAGCCGCCCAAATGGCGGCGGCGGGGCAGACGGCACAGAACGATTAAGTGAATTCGGATGGCGATACTCTGCCATCCGTAATTTTTACTCCACTTCCTGCCAGTTTTTCCGTTTACTGGTTTTACCGATCCCCGGATTCATGCTGTTGGTCGGATCGTTCTCGCGATAGAACTTCTGCAACGTCTCCGGTGCTTTATACAAATGACCGACGTTATGCTCGGCAGGGTACTGCGCGCCGCGCTGCTGTAGCAGTTCCAGCATCTGTTCTTTTAACGCATGCACATCCACGCCTTTTTTCACTATGTAATCCTGATGGAAGACATAGCACATAAAATGGCCGTAATAGAGCTTGTGCACCAGCTGGCTGTCGATCTCCGGCGGTAAATGCTCATACCACTCGGTGTCGTTACGCCGCAGAGCGATATCCAACGCCAGAATGTCTTCGACTTCATCGGAATGCACCGCCTGATAACGAATTGCTGCGCCCGCAGCGGCGAAACGGTGTAAAAACGCTTTGCTGCCTTCCTCCGGCGTACAGACAAAGAAATCGCCTTCGGCCTGTTTGAAATAATCCACCAGCCACGATTTGGCTTCGCCCACGCCATCGCCCGCCATTTTTAACAGCAGATGATGCTCGTATTTATCGCGCCAGTTTTTCATGCGCGGCGGTAAATGGCTGGGGAACAGGTGACCGAATTTTTGCATCGCACGGTCAGTAAAATGCGGACGGAAGAATTTCACTTTCTCCAGCATCGCATCGGTGCGTCCCTTGAAATTAAAGAAGAACGGCATCTTGTCGGTGCCTAACTTATCAATCATCAGGAAGGTGTCTTTGCCGTATTTTTCCGCAATATCGTAGATATCCCGGTGCATATATTCCCCGGCAACCGGCAGATTTTCGAAGTTAGCCAGAATATGACGGCGGATTTCGGTCAGCACTTCCGGCTGGTTGGTGCCGATATAAAACACCTGCTGATTTTTTTCCGCTTCGAAGGTATCAAGACGTACTGCAAAGACCGCCAGCTTCCCGGCGCAACCAGAAGATTCAAATAACCGATCAGGATCGGCGTTATAACGTGCGGGCGTGTCGGCTTCAATATCACGAACGCGGTGGACATAGTCATAATCGTGGGCGTGACGACCATCGTGACGCACATCGTCATCTTTGATGCGATCATCATCCAGCTTGCTAAGGATCTGCTCCGGCGTTTCGCCCAGATCAATCCCCAGATGGTTCACCAGCGTCAGTTTGCCGTCTTCATTTATACGCGCGAATAACGACATTTCGGTATACGCCGGGCCACGTTGCACCAGCGAGCCGCCGGAGTTGTTACAAATACCGCCGATGACCGATGCGCCTATACACGATGATCCAATCACTGAGTGCGGTTCGCGTCCCAGCGGTTTGAGGGCTTTTTCCAGCGAATAGAGCGTGGTGCCCGGATAGGCCAGCACCTGTTCGCCCTTGCCAAGAACGTGCAGCTTGTCGAGACGCAGGGTGCTGATGATCACGATATCGCGATCATAGCCGTTACCGTTTGGCGTCGATCCTTCGGTCAGGCCTGTATTGGCAGCCTGCATCAGAATAATTTTGTCGGCGGTGACGCAGGCTTTCAGCACCCGCCACAATTCCAGTAGTGAGCCAGGGAAAACGACAGCCAGCGCGTCGCCCTGACCAGAACGGAAGCCCTTGCGATAGCGGGCCGTTTTTGCGGGATCGGTGAGCAGGTGTGAATGACCGACCAGACGGGCAAGTTCATTCAAAAAGGCTTTATTATCAGTTGTTGTCATGGAAGACATTTTCCACTCCTTGTGGTGGCGAAAAAATATCACAAACTAGAATAGCGCCTTGTATGACAATTCAGCGAGTGAATATTTTGAAAATTCAGACAATAAACTGAGCATTCTTTTTCTCTCTCCATCATGCTTATGGCAAACTACGGTTTTTGCACCATTTTCGCTGCCTCGTCGGGCAACAGAGGAAGAAAAATCCATATGAAATGGCTATGTTCAGTAGGAATCGCGGTGAGTCTGGCCCTGCAGCCAGCACTGGCGGATGATTTATTCGGCAACCATCCATTAACGCCCGAAGCGCGGGATGCGTTCGTCACCGAACTGCTTAAGAAAATGACAGTTGATGAGAAAATTGGTCAGCTGCGCTTAATCAGCGTCGGCCCGGATAACCCGAAAGAGGCGATCCGCGAGATGATCAAAGACGGTCAGGTTGGGGCGATTTTCAACACCGTAACCCGTCAGGATATCCGCGCCATGCAGGATCAGGTGATGGAATTAAGCCGCCTGAAAATTCCTCTTTTCTTTGCTTACGACGTGCTGCACGGTCAGCGCACGGTGTTCCCGATTAGCCTCGGTCTGGCCTCGTCTTTTAACCTCGATGCAGTGAAAACGGTCGGACGTGTCTCTGCTTATGAAGCGGCAGATGATGGCCTGAATATGACCTGGGCACCGATGGTCGATGTCTCGCGCGATCCGCGCTGGGGACGTGCTTCCGAAGGTTTTGGCGAAGATACGTATCTCACCTCAACAATGGGTAAAACCATGGTGGAAGCGATGCAGGGTAAAAGCCCGGCAGATCGCTACTCGGTGATGACCAGCGTCAAACACTTTGCCGCATACGGCGCGGTAGAAGGCGGTAAAGAGTACAACACCGTCGATATGAGTCCGCAGCGCCTGTTTAATGATTATATGCCGCCGTACAAAGCGGGGCTGGACGCAGGCAGCGGCGCGGTGATGGTGGCGCTGAACTCGCTGAACGGCACGCCAGCCACCTCCGATTCCTGGCTGCTGAAAGATGTTCTGCGCGACCAGTGGGGCTTTAAAGGCATCACCGTTTCCGATCACGGTGCAATCAAAGAGCTGATTAAACATGGCACGGCGGCAGACCCGGAAGATGCGGTGCGCGTGGCGCTGAAATCCGGAATCAACATGAGCATGAGCGACGAGTACTACTCGAAGTATCTGCCTGGGTTGATTAAATCCGGCAAAGTGACGATGGCAGAGCTGGACGATGCTGCCCGCCATGTACTGAACGTTAAATATGATATGGGGTTGTTTAACGACCCATACAGCCATTTGGGGCCGAAAGAGTCTGACCCGGTGGATACCAATGCCGAAAGCCGCCTGCACCGTAAAGAAGCGCGTGAAGTAGCGCGCGAAAGCTTGGTGTTGCTGAAAAACCGTCTCGAAACGTTACCGCTGAAAAAATCGGCCACCATTGCGGTGGTTGGGCCACTGGCGGACAGTAAACGTGACGTGATGGGCAGCTGGTCCGCAGCCGGTGTTGCCGATCAATCCGTGACCGTACTGACCGGGATTAAAAATGCCGTCGGTGAAAACGGTAAAGTGCTGTATGCCAAAGGGGCGAACGTTACCAGTGACAAAGGCATTATCGATTTCCTGAATCAGTATGAAGAAGCGGTCAAAGTCGATCCGCGTTCGCCGCAAGAGATGATTGATGAAGCGGTGCAGACGGCGAAACAATCTGATGTGGTGGTGGCTGTAGTCGGTGAAGCACAGGGGATGGCGCACGAAGCCTCCAGCCGGACCGATATCACTATTCCGCAAAGCCAACGTGACTTGATTGCGGCGCTGAAAGCCACCGGTAAACCGCTGGTGCTGGTGCTTATGAACGGGCGTCCGCTGGCGCTGGTGAAAGAAGATCAGCAGGCTGATGCGATTCTGGAAACCTGGTTTGCGGGGACTGAAGGCGGTAATGCAATTGCCGATGTGTTGTTTGGCGATTACAACCCGTCCGGCAAGCTGCCGATGTCCTTCCCGCGTTCTGTCGGGCAGATCCCGGTGTACTACAGCCATCTGAACACCGGTCGTCCGTATAATGCCGACAAGCCGAACAAATACACTTCGCGTTATTTTGATGAAGCTAACGGGGCGCTTTATCCGTTCGGCTATGGTCTGAGCTATACCACTTTCACCGTCTCTGATGTGAAACTTTCTGCGCCGACCATGAAGCGTGACGGCAAAGTGACGGCCAGCGTGCAGGTGACGAACACCGGTAAGCGCGAGGGTGCCACGGTAGTGCAGATGTACTTGCAGGATGTGACGGCTTCCATGAGTCGCCCTGTGAAACAGCTGAAAGGCTTTGAGAAAATCACCCTGAAGCCGGGCGAAACTCAGACCGTCAGCTTCCCGATTGATATTGAGGCGCTGAAGTTCTGGAATCAACAGATGAAATATGACGCCGAGCCTGGCAAGTTCAATGTCTTTATCGGCACTGATTCCGCACGCGTTAAGAAAGGCGAGTTTGAGTTGCTGTAATGCTTTTGTAAGGGCGCGACGTTTGCGCCCTTTGCCTGATGTTCATATCTTAACTTGCTGAATTTTCGCCCTTTGTAGGCCGGATAAGGCGCTCGCGCCGCATCCGGCAGGAAACGCCGGACCGAATATGCCTCTTAAGTATTTATCTGATTCTGCAACTGAATCCTTCCGCTCAAGCTAACCCCGCCATTATCAACTATGCTTTTCTCTTAATTCGCTGAAAACAACAGTAAAAGAATGAGGAAAGCATCATGCCACTCTTAAAGCTCTGGGCAGGTTCACTGGTTATGTTGGCAGCCGTGAGCCTGCCGCTACAGGCGGCTTCCCCCGTTAAAGTCGGTTCAAAAATCGATACCGAAGGTGCGCTACTCGGCAATATCATTTTGCAGGTGCTGGAAAGCCACGGCGTACCGACGGTGAATAAAGTGCAACTCGGAACGACTCCTGTGGTGCGCGGGGCGATTACTTCCGATGAACTGGATATCTATCCGGAATATACCGGCAATGGCGCTTTCTTCTTTAAAGATGAAAACGATGCAGCGTGGAAAAACGCGCAGCAAGGTTACGAGAAAGTCAAAAAGCTCGATTCGGAGCACAACAAGTTAATCTGGCTGACGCCCGCGCCTGCAAATAACACCTGGACTATCGCCGTGCGTCAGGATGTGGCAGAGAAAAATAAACTCACTTCGCTTGCCGACCTGAGTCGTTATCTGCAAGAGGGCGGCACCTTCAAACTGGCAGCCTCGGCAGAGTTTATCGAACGCGCCGATGCGTTACCCGCGTTTGAAAAAGCCTATGGCTTTAAGCTCGGTCAGGATCAGTTGCTGTCACTGGCTGGTGGCGACACGGCGGTGACGATCAAAGCCGCTGCCCAGCAAACCTCTGGCGTTAATGCTGCAATGGCTTACGGCACTGACGGCCCGGTAGCGGCGCTGGGGCTGCAAACCTTAAGCGATCCGCAAGGTGTGCAACCTATCTACGCGCCTGCACCAGTGGTGCGTGAGTCGGTGTTGAGGGAGTATCCGCAAATGGCACAGTGGCTACAGCCAGTCTTCGCCAGCCTCGATGCAAAAACATTGCAGCAACTGAATGCCAGCATTGCTGTGGAAGGACTGGATGCCAAAAAAGTGGCTGCCGACTACCTGAAACAAAAAGGGTGGACGAAGTAATTTCCCGTGACTTATTTCCGTATTAATCCTGTTCTGGCGCTGCTGCTGTTGCTGACGGCAATCGCAGCGGCGCTGCCGTTTATCAGTTACGCGCCTAATCGTTTAGTTTCGGGTGAGGGGCGTCATCTCTGGCAGCTGTGGCCGCAAACGATCTGGATGCTGGTGGGCGTTGGTTGCGCCTGGCTGACGGCCTGTTTTATTCCCGGTAAAAAAGGCAGCATTTGTGCACTCATTCTGGCGCAATTCGTCTTCGTATTGCTGGTGTGGGGAGCTGGAAAGGCGGCGACCCAACTGGCGCAAAATGGCAGTGCGCTGGCGCGTACCAGCCTCGGCAGTGGTTTCTGGCTGGCTGCGGCGCTGGCATTGCTGGCCTGTAGCGATGCCATCCGCCGAATCTCCACGCATTCGCTGTGGCGCTGGTTGTTGCATATGCAGATTGCCATTATTCCGCTGTGGTTGCTGTACTCCGGCACGCTTAACGATCTCTCACTAATGAAAGAATACGCCAACCGTCAGGATGTGTTTGACGACGCGCTGGCACAACATCTGACGTTGCTGTTTGGTGCGGTGCTGCCTGCGTTAGTGATTGGTGTGCCGTTGGGCATCTGGTGCTACTTTTCCACTGCTCGGCAGGGGGCAATTTTTTCTCTGCTCAATGTCATTCAGACCGTGCCTTCGGTGGCGCTCTTTGGCCTGTTGATTGCGCCGCTTGCCGCGCTGGTGACGGCCTTTCCGTGGCTGGGGAAGCTCGGCATAGCAGGAACCGGAATGACACCCGCACTGATTGCGCTGGTGCTCTATGCCTTGCTGCCGCTGGTGCGCGGCGTGGTAGTCGGCTTGAACCAGATCCCGCGCGATGTGCTGGAGAGCGCCAGAGCGATGGGCATGAGCGGGGCGCGGCGATTCCTGCATGTTCAGTTACCACTGGCGTTACCGGTATTTCTGCGCAGCCTGCGGGTGGTGATGGTGCAAACTGTAGGTATGGCGGTGATTGCGGCGTTAATCGGCGCAGGCGGTTTTGGTGCGCTGGTTTTCCAGGGGCTGCTAAGCAGCGCCATTGATTTAGTGTTGCTGGGGGTGATCCCGGTAATTGTTCTGGCGGTGCTTACCGACGCGCTGTTCGATTTGCTTATCGCACTGCTGAAGGTGAAACGTAATGATTGAATTTAGCCATGTCAGCAAACTGTTCGGCGCACAAAAAGCCGTTAACGATCTCAATCTCAATTTTCAGGAAGGGAGTTTTTCGGTGCTGATTGGCACATCTGGCTCCGGCAAATCCACCACCCTGAAAATGATTAACCGCCTGGTGGAGCATGACAGCGGAGTGATCCGCTTTGCCGGAGAAGAAATTCGCTCGCTGCCAGTACTGGAGTTGCGCCGCCGGATGGGCTATGCCATTCAATCTATTGGCCTGTTCCCCCACTGGAGCGTGGCGCAAAACATCGCTACCGTGCCGCAATTACAAAAATGGTCGCGGGCGCGGATTGACGATCGTATCGACGAATTAATGGCGCTACTGGGGCTGGAGTCAAATTTGCGTGAGCGTTATCCGCATCAGCTTTCCGGTGGTCAGCAGCAACGTGTGGGAGTGGCGCGTGCACTGGCTGCCGATCCGCAAGTCTTACTAATGGATGAACCTTTTGGCGCACTGGACCCGGTAACGCGCGGCGCGTTGCAACAAGAGATGACGCGCATTCACCGTTTGCTGGGGCGTACCATTGTGCTGGTCACTCATGATATTGATGAGGCGCTACGGCTGGCAGAACATCTGGTATTGATGGATCACGGTGAAGTAGTGCAGCAGGGCAATCCGCTGACGATGCTGACTCGTCCGGCGAATGATTTTGTCCGCCAGTTTTTTGGACGTAGTGAACTGGGTGTGCGCCTGCTTTCGTTACGTAGTGTGGCGGATTACGTGCGTCGCGAAGAACGAGCAGATGGTGAGGCACTGGCAGAAGAGATGACGCTACGCGATGCGCTCTCTCTGTTTGTTGCGCGGGGATGCGAGGTGCTGCCGGTGGTGAACATGCAGGGCCAGCCTTGCGGCACGCTGCATTTTCAGGATCTGCTGGTGGAGGCGTAAGCGTATGAAGATGTTGCGCGATCCGCTGTTCTGGCTCATTGCTCTGTTTGTGGCGCTGATTTTCTGGCTGCCTTACAGCCAGCCGCTGTTTGCTGCCTTGTTCCCACAACTGCCACGACCCGTTTATCAGCAAGAAAGTTTTGCAGCTCTGGCACTGGCTCATTTCTGGCTGGTGGGAATTTCGAGTTTGTTTGCGGTGATCATTGGCACTGGTGCCGGAATTGCTGTCACTCGCCCGTGGGGCGCGGAATTTCGCCCACTGGTGGAAACTATTGCCGCCGTTGGACAGACTTTTCCGCCCGTCGCAGTGCTGGCGATCGCCGTTCCGGTGATCGGCTTTGGTCTGCAACCAGCGATTATCGCCTTGATCCTTTACGGTGTGCTGCCCGTCCTGCAGGCGACACTTGCCGGGCTGGGAGCGATTGATGCCAGCGTGACAGAAGTTGCGAAAGGTATGGGAATGAGTCGTGGTCAGCGACTGCGTAAGGTCGAGCTACCGCTGGCGGCTCCGGTGATTCTGGCGGGCGTGCGAACTTCGGTGATTATCAACATTGGTACGGCGACGATCGCCTCAACGGTAGGGGCCAGCACGCTGGGTACGCCCATCATCATCGGGCTTAGCGGATTTAATACCGCGTATGTGATCCAGGGGGCGTTACTGGTGGCACTGGCGGCGATCATCGCAGACCGCCTGTTTGAAAGGCTGGTGCAGGCGCTTAGCCAGCACGCAAAATAAAGGTATAACCTGCGAGCATGACGCCACCAATTCCGCCTAACGCCATAAACAGGAACAGGGCGATGACCCCAATTTTAGCTATGCGCATAATGCACTCCTTATGTTAACGAAAGGATTGTACAGTAAAGCGCATTTGTTAACGAATCATTAAATGCCGAGTGGGAAAATATCATGGCCTTGTTCTTGCCAACTGGTGAGTTGCTGCTGTTGGGCGGAGGTTCGATTTTCACCGCACCACACCAGCAATGTACGGCCTTCGAATAGTTCAGGGCGTAGTTGATTGAGCGAGTGGGCGAGGACATCAATGCGCCATCCTTGTTGACTGGCAATCCAGCCCTCCAGCCCTCCAGCCACAGACGGGTGGTATCCTGAATATTCCAGCCAACCACCAGCGCATCTTTACCCTGTTTTTTACGTGCCGAAGCCAGACAAATGGCGATGTAGTTGATCAGTACGCCGTCGAGGATCGCCAGCAGCGCCTGGAGAGTCGGTTGTTGGCACTGAAGCCGTCGGCGCAGAGGAATAAACAGATGTGTGGTGAGTGTCTGGGCGGGGTAATCCTGACCGCGCTCTTTGATCCACGTTCGCAGGCTATGTAGATTGCTGCTTTGCAGGTAAGTCAGTAATGTTTCTTGCTGATCGCGCCAGCCGTTCTGCACATCAACATTTTCATTACTGAGCAGCATTTTAACTTTGCTGACCTGCACGCCGTTGTCGATCCAGCGTTTGATCTCGCGGATCCGGTCAATATCGGCATCGTTGAACAGCCGATGACCGCCGTCTGTCCGTTGCGGTTTCAGCAATCCGTAACGCCTCTGCCACGCGCGTAACGTGACAGGATTAATATCACAAAGCAACGCCACTTCACCAATTGTGTAAAGCGCCATCGTCTCACCCTTGCTCGCGAGGTCCCGGTTTAACTTTAGACGCAGTTTTGCGAACCAGGTAGTTTTGCCCGTTTTTTGTGCATCTATAGGGTGATTTTATTTTTGCCAGGCGATTTTGAGTGATCGTACTCACGAATTCTCATTTTTCTGCAAGAGTTCAAAGAAAGTTAAACGCAGGCAATGTATGTTACGCGTTTTAAAGGGAAGTGTGGTTTGCGGGTATGTACGATTTTAATCTGGTGTTGCTGCTGCTTCAGCAGATGTGCGTTTTTTTAGTCATTGCGTGGTTAATGAGTAAAACGCCATTATTCATACCGTTAATGCAGGTCACGGTTCGTCTGCCGCATAAATTTCTCTGCTACATCGTCTTTTCCATCTTCTGCATCATGGGCACCTGGTTTGGGTTGCACATTGACGATTCTATTGCCAATACCCGTGCGATAGGCGCGGTAATGGGCGGCTTACTCGGCGGTCCGGTCGTCGGTGGGCTGGTTGGTCTGACCGGCGGCTTACATCGATATTCGATGGGGGGCATGACCGCGCTAAGTTGCATGATCTCAACCATCGTTGAAGGATTGCTCGGCGGCCTGGTACACAGCATTCTGATCCGTCGCGGGCGCACTGATAAAGTCTTTAACCCCATTACCGCCGGTGCCGTCACGTTCGTCGCTGAAATGGTGCAAATGTTGATCATCCTGGCGATCGCCCGACCTTATGAAGATGCGGTACGTCTGGTGAGTAATATTGCTGCGCCAATGATGGTCACCAATACCGTCGGCGCGGCGCTGTTTATGCGTATATTGCTCGATAAACGCGCGATGTTTGAAAAATACACTTCAGCTTTTTCTGCCACTGCGCTGAAAGTGGCGGCCTCGACGGAAGGCATTTTGCGCCAGGGGTTTAACGAAGTGAACAGCATGAAAGTGGCACAGGTGCTGTATCAGGAGCTGGATATTGGTGCAGTCGCGATTACCGATCGAGAGAAATTGCTAGCCTTTACCGGAATTGGTGACGACCACCATTTACCCGGCAAACCGATTTCTTCGACTTATACCTTAAAAGCGATTGAAACCGGTGAAGTGGTCTACGCTGATGGCAACGAAGTACCTTACCGTTGCTCTTTGCATCCGCAATGCAAACTGGGGTCGACGCTGGTAATTCCGTTGCGTGGTGAAAATCAGCGGGTGATGGGCACCATCAAATTGTATGAAGCCAAAAACCGTTTATTCAGTTCAATCAACCGCACGTTGGGTGAGGGGATTGCGCAACTGCTTTCGGCGCAGATCCTTGCCGGGCAATATGAGCGGCAAAAAGCGATGCTCACCCAGTCAGAGATCAAACTGCTTCACGCCCAGGTGAATCCCCATTTTTTGTTTAATGCGCTTAACACCATTAAAGCGGTGATCCGTCGCGACAGCGAACAGGCCAGCCAGCTGGTGCAGTATCTTTCCACTTTTTTCCGCAAAAACTTAAAGCGGCCTTCGGAGTTTGTTACTCTCGCCGACGAAATTGAACATGTGAATGCTTATCTGCAAATTGAAAAGGCGCGCTTCCAGTCGCGGTTGCAGGTCAACATTGCTATTCCGCAAGAATTATCCCAGCAGCAATTGCCCGCGTTTACCCTGCAACCGATAGTGGAAAACGCCATTAAACATGGGACATCACAACTGCTGGATACAGGGCGAGTGGCAATCAGCGCCCGACGTGAGGGGCAACATTTAATGCTGGAGATCGAAGACAATGCCGGTTTGTATCAACCGGTAACCAATGCCAGTGGGCTGGGGATGAATCTGGTGGATAAGCGTTTACGTGAACGGTTTGGCGATGACTATGGGATAAGCGTCGCCTGTGAGCCTGATAGTTACACCCGAATAACGTTACGACTACCATGGAGGGACGAGGCATGATTAAAGTCTTAATTGTCGATGATGAACCGTTAGCACGGGAGAACCTGCGCGTATTTTTGCAGGAGCAGAGCGATATTGAAATCGTTGGTGAGTGTTCAAACGCCGTGGAAGGGATCGGCGCGGTGCATAAACTGCGCCCGGATGTGCTGTTTCTCGATATCCAGATGCCGCGCATCAGTGGTCTGGAAATGGTGGGGATGCTCGACCCGGAACATCGTCCGTATATTGTTTTTCTCACCGCGTTTGACGAATACGCCATTAAAGCCTTTGAAGAACACGCCTTTGATTATCTGCTGAAGCCAATTGATGAAGCGCGACTGGAGAAAACGCTGGCGCGTTTGCGGCAGGAACGCAGCAAGCAGGATGTTTCGCTGTTACCAGAAAATCAACAGGCGCTGAAATTTATCCCTTGTACTGGGCATAGTCGGATTTATTTGCTGCAAATGAAAGATGTGGCATTTGTCAGCAGTCGGATGAGCGGTGTCTACGTTACCAGCCACGAAGGGAAAGAGGGCTTTACCGAATTGACATTACGTACCCTGGAAAGTCGTACACCACTACTGCGCTGCCATCGTCAGTATCTGGTTAACCTCGCGCATTTACAGGAGATTCGTCTGGAAGATAACGGCCAGGCCGAGTTGATTTTGCGTAATGGCTTAACCGTGCCGGTCAGCCGCCGTTATCTGAAAAGCTTAAAAGAGGCGATTGGCCTGTAAAAGACTGCTAAAATGGCTTTTTGCCTCATCAACACCTGAAGGCCTCATGCTAAGTAACGATATTCTGCGCAGCGTGCGCTACATTTTGAAAGCCAATAATAATGACCTGGTGCGTATTCTGGCGCTGGGTAATGTCGAAGCCACCGCGGAACAGATCGCCGTCTGGCTACGTAAAGAAGACGAAGAGGGTTTTCAGCGTTGTCCGGACATTGTTTTGTCGTCATTCCTCAATGGCCTGATTTATGAAAAACGCGGCAAGGATGAGTCTGCTCCGGCACTGGAGCCGGAACGTCGCATTAATAACAACATCGTGCTGAAAAAATTACGCATCGCGTTTTCGCTGAAAACCGATGACATTCTGGCGATCCTCACCGAACAGCAGTTCCGCGTTTCGATGCCGGAAATTACGGCGATGATGCGTGCACCGGATCATAAAAACTTCCGCGAATGCGGCGATCAATTTTTACGTTATTTTCTGCGTGGACTGGCAGCGCGCCAGCATGTGAAGAAAAGCTAAGACGGGTATGGCGGCCATGCGAAACATGGCCGCCGACAGATTATTTCACTTCTTTAAAACCAGCGGCTTTCATCACCAGTTCCATTTGCGCCATAGTGATACCTTTTTTGGCATCTTCAGCAGAAACGTTGATTCCTGAAATACCCTGCAGGGCTTTAAAATCCACTTTTTCCATATCGATAGTCACGTTTTCCTGCGCGTAGGTATCGGTATAGGTTAATTTTTCTTCAACACCCGCGATGTTTTTGTATTTGGCGCTTAACGGCTCAAGTGTCTTGGCAGCATCTTCTTTGGTGGTAGCACCTATGGAGGCAAATTGAATTTTGGTTTCAGAAGATTGCTTAAGCACCTTGTCACCTTTGTAGACATAGGTAATGGCAATTTCAGTGCCGTTCAGATTGGCGCTGAATTTCTTCGATTCTTCTTTGTCACCGCAGCCAGCAAGAGAGAAAACCAGAACAGATGCAACAACAAGGGAAAACAGCTTATTGAAAGCCTTCATGTAAAACTCCATTTTATTTAATCAAGGAACTGGTGACTCTCACCAGGGGCTATATAGGATATGCCTAATACCGTGGCGTGAGCAGTCCGGAACTGGAGTAGAACTCTTAGTAAAAAGCACTATTTCATCCTTGTTGCTGAAGCATGGGGAATAATTGTTCGCAAAGCAAAACAACGTTATTCATTGCTTCTACCCGTGCCTCGCTTTCTGTATTACGAAATTGTCCCAACACATGTGCCAGCCGATAAAAACCCACGGCGGTGAGGTCATTCGCCAGCAACTCTGCCTGACCAATAGCACTTTGTTCCTGATAGCGCCAGCCGTTATGGAGCAGTTGAATAAGTAACGCCTGGCAGCGTATCAGCAACTGATGAGCAGTAGACGGCACAGGCAAAACGCTGGCAGAAGGTAGCGGTGCCACAGGCGCAGTTTCAGCGTCCAGCGCCCAGGCACGAGTCTTTGTCATCATTACCTGTGGTTCCAGTGTCAATTGCCCCTCTACAAAACTGACAAAGCCAGAAACCAGACACACGGGGTCCTCTGTTTGTTGCAAAAGCGCCGCCATGCGTTCAACGGCATAAGGCGCGCTGGCTGAGGCTGGCAGTGATAACGTCAGCAGATTATCTTCACCTTCGCCGCTAATGACCTGCGCATCCAGCGTCTGGCGGCTGCTATCCCAACCGAGCGAAATACACTCAGCGACCGGCAGAATAAATAAGTTATCGACCTGATTAAGAGGCCGTATGCAGGCGGGGGGACGCTGGCGTAAATATTCCCGCAAAGCCACAATGCCCGGCTGGCGTAACGGCGCGCTCAACATTTGCCAGGCATCAGGCGACAGCGGCACAACGCTGCTTAAGCGGTTGCGGGTAGCTAACAGCAGCTCGCCATCGGCACTGCGTTTTGCTGCTTGTGAAACAATTTGCCCACCCGCCAGTGCGCCAGCCTGAAAACTAAACAGCCGACGCGTAGCTGCCGGTGAGTTTTCCTGTTCGCTTCGCGGCCAACTGCGCGAAAGGTGCAAAATACTGCCGGTGTCGGGATCGGTAAACCAGATGCGTAAACCATAATGCTCAATATCCTGCCAGCAACGCATACCTAAAGACACCAGCCGCAGATGATCAAGCTTTGCTTCTCCGGCAATGCCTGCGCCAACGACCGTGCGCCACGGCATGGGAGGAATTTCACCAACACTGTCGCGCTGCGCCATTTCGTGTGCGCAATTTAATCGACTGTTTAATGCCGCAAGCTGACACAAGCATTCTCCGGCATGATAATGGCTTGCGCGGGCGTGGAAGGCATCAACGCTGGCGCGCAGTTGCCGTAGCGATTCACTCACCCATCGCCAGTTGCAGCGTTCCGCCGCTTGCTGCGCGCGGCTGAAAGCGGCCTCGTAGTGAATAAGCGGCTGGCTGATGCCGCTCAGCCATAATGCCTGGCTTAATTGCTGAACATATTGACGACACGTTTTGCCTTCTTCGCTGGCAAACGGATCGTCAGATGATGTGACGTGTTCGCTGCGCATCTGCCAGATCAAATGGTTAAATTCCGCTTGCTGAGTTTTGGCCTCGACGAAGACCTGCACAGCCAGTACGACATGTTCGCAAAGTGTGCCTTCAATACAATCACAACGGGCGAAACGAATACTGCTGCGGGAATAAAAACGCACATCGCTCATCGGTAAGCGGGCAGAGGGAATTTCACCCGGCGCACAGAACAACTCAATGGTGATGCCTTTAGCGACCAGCGCCTGTGCGCGTTTGCGGGTGGCATCGGGAAGGGTAGCCAGTTCTTCCAGCCAGATTGCCGGATCCCATTCCTCTTCTTTTCCCGTAGGCTGGGCGGTAGCACAAAGTCGTTGATAACTTAACACCAGCATCACGTGATGACGGCACATACCGCTGGCCCCGCAGCTGCACTGAGCCTCTTTCAGTGCCTGGCCGTTCGCCAGCTGGGTACGGACACCGTCACTGAAGGTGGCGATTAAAGCGCCGTTCTCATGGCTGATTTCCGGGACGTTGCCATTTTCCAGTTCCTTAAGACTGCGCTTAACAAAACCGGCATTGCTTAACGCCGTCAGGGCCTGCGGTGTCAGTTCTAATAATTCCGGACGTAGTGAATTCATGACTGAAGATTCTCCGCAAGCCATGATGCCAGCTCGCCCGGTGTCATGGCGGCTATTTGTGCGCCGACATTTACCAGCGCCTGGGCCGTATCGTGGTCATAGCAAGGTGTTGCTGTGCTATCGAGCGCTGCCAGTCCCAGCACTTTGATGCCGCTCTGGACACACTTTTTCACCTGATGCGTCAGTAATGATGATGAACCCCCTTCGTAAAAATCGCTCACGAGGATAATGACGCTTTTCGCTGGTTGTTCAATAAGTTGCCGACCATACTCCACGGCACTGGCGATATTGGTTCCGCCGCCTAATTGCACTTTCATTAATAACTCTACCGGATCGGCAACGTCTGCCGTGAGATCAACCACACTGGTGTCAAAAGCGACCAGATGGGTACGAATGCCGGGTAACTGCCATAAACAGGCCGCCATCACCGCAGAGTGGATCACCGAATCGACCATCGAGCCGCTTTGATCAACCAGTAAGACCAGTTGCCATTGTTCGCTTTGGCGTTTAATGCGGCTGTTAAAGCGGGGGGATTCGATATACAACTTGCCGTGTTGTGGGTGCCAGTGTTGCAGGTTGGCGCGTAGAGTACTTTTGAAATCAAAGTTTCGCGCCAGTGGAATAGATGAGCGGCGACGGCGATCGCGGACACCAGAAAAAGCCTGACGAACTTCCTTTGCCAGTCGAGCCATAATTTCTTCAACAACCTGGCGCACTATCCGGCGGGCGGTAGCCAGTACTTCGGGGTTCATCAGATGTTTGGTATGCAAAACGGCGCGTAGCAGGCTTTCAGAAGGCTGCATACGTTCCAGCACGTCGAGATTCGTCACCACATCTTCAATGCCATAGCGCAGTACGGCATCGCTTTCCAGCCGCTCAATCACCTGTTGCGGAAACAGCGTGTGAATACTGTTGATCCACTCAGGGGTGGTGAGATTTGAGCCACCTAATCCACCGGAGCGTTCACCACGCTGGAGCCGTTCAGGATCGCGCCCATACAGCCATTCCAGCGCGTGGTCTATCTGCCGGGCGTTGTCATCCAGCCCACAAAGCGTCGTTTCTGCCGCTTCGCCAAGAATTAATCGCCAGCGTTGTAGCTCACGGGTGGTCAGAAGATCGTTCAGTTCAGACATGGAAAACTCCCCAGTGTTGCAGCGATGCCAGTGCCTGCTGTTCGAGTTGTTGATGATGTGCAATGGCCTGTGGTGGACAATGCAACGGCATTTGCAGCGCTGAAACAGGAAGCTGCGCAAGCTGGTAATGCTCAAGCACCTGATGCGCCAGCGTCCCGCGTTCTCGTGGCGGTAGCCAGGCCATTGCCGCGCGTAAATCGGGCAGGGCGTTAATAAAATCGTCGTCACTTAGTTGATTTAAATGACTGCTGAAACCGGCGATAAATGCAGGTTGACAGGCCAGTTGATGACGGGCTAATGCCAGCAAACCGTGCAGCGCCTCACCGGATTGTGCCGGGGATAACTGCGCCAGCATCGTCAGCGCCGCTTCGGCACTGGCGTTGGGATGTTCCAGACGCATTAGTGCGCCAAGAGCCGCGCCGCGATCCAGCGCCGGGGCATGAATCGCCTGACTGCGTCGCTCCAGTAAGGCTACCGCCGCAGAAAGAGAAACGCCGGGTAAATTAACGCCGCTATGTAGATCGCGCAGGATATGGCAAAGCGCTTGCCAGCTATGCAGGTGAGCGTGAAACTCCTTTTCATCCGGTCTGCCGTTAGATTCACACAGCCACAGCGTGCGATCGATAGCCGCGCATAACGTCGTTTGTAATATCTGCGCGCCTTGCATACCGCTAATTTCATCCAGCCGCCATAAGGCATATAGCACTTCCAGCGCCTGGCCCATTTCGGCAAATTGATTTTCCTGGGCGATTAATAGTGTGAGTTGCTCCAGTAATTGTTGACTGAAGGACGCCAGACCCGCTAACGCCGCCTGGCTAAGACATGTGGTGATACTGCCGATTCCGCCCGCGTCCAGCATATCGGCTTCTAATTTATTGCGTGCGGCTTCCTGGAGTGTGGCACCAAAACAGGCGGCCTCAATCAATGCCGCATGCTGGCTAAGCGGGCGGGTTAATTTCCAGCGTTCTTCACCGTTGCCTGCAAGTGTCAGTGTACTTCCCTGCTGGCGTACAATCCCAGGGATCTCCAGTATTGCCAGCCGATGTAACACCTGACTTTGCGCCAGCCCATCGGGGGTAAAGCGATTTAAGGTAAGCTCCGCCGGAAGGGAGATTGCGGTACGTTCCAGTTCGCAGGTGACATCTTTTGGCAGAGGCGGTTGTGGCGTAGAAGGGGCAAGTTTACCGAATCCGTCACCCGCTAATGTGTCTATCAACGTTAGCAGAATCGGATCGGTATCGGGATGAATAACGCCGCGATAGCTCCACGGCAACGGCGCGTTCAGGGCTTCTTTAATCAGCGAGCCTGCTATGGCATCCAGCCAGTTAGTGCGTAACGGTAGTGTATGACCGCGCAACTGTGCCAGCGCCATCGCATGCAGATGAGCGGCAGCCATATCCGCGGTAGAAGCGGGCAATTTGTGCTGGCGCAAACGGGTAAGGATAGTTTTTAGCAGTTGTTCACCGGCCTTCTGCAAGCCCCACTGCCAGCACCAGTTTTGCCATACCGGGGCAGGCATTCCTGAAAGGTATCCTGCCAGCACATCAAGGCGCTTTTCACTGTAGGGTGTGAGATAACAACCTGTAACGGCATCTGCCAGCGAGGGCAATTCTGGCTTGTTAATTTTCTGAGGGCATTCGCGCCACATCTTTGCCAGTGCCGGAGCGTGCCAGCCACCGCAGACAACTAACACGTCGCCATTATTTTGCTGCATCGCCCATCCAATCCAGCGGGCCATAAAGGCTTCGCGCTGACGATTGAGCGCATCGCCGGAGGCGTCGCCCCGCAGTTGGGCAAAATAGTGCGCCAGCGCAGAGGGTAATGCAGTTTGCTGGCTTTCATCTTCGAACAAGTGATCCCACAGGGTATCGCTGTTATCCATGCGGGTGGCACGCAGCAGTAAGGCCTGGCTTTCATCTTGCGTATCAGGCGAATCGTCCTCTTCTTCACTCTGCGCCCAGCAAGGCAAATCGATGAAGTAAGTTTGTGTCTGAATGCGACGTGCGGCTTGTAGCGCCTGCCACTCCGGCGAAAATTCAGCAAATGGCGTCCAGGCACCACGCCCGGGGGCTGCACCGTCCTGATACTGGCAATAACTGTAAATAGCTACCGGAAGCTGGTGGGCTAAAAACAGTTCGTCTACCCGGTCATTAAAATCAGCCGGGCCTTCAATCAACACGTATCGTGGCCGCTGGCTTTCGATTAACGATTTCACCAGCCGGGCGCAGGCCGGACTATGATGCCGGATGCCGACAATTAACGGCTCGCTCATGCATCTTTCCTCACGGCAGGCGGTGGCGGGCTTGATAATAAGCCTGCCAGTGAGCTTCTTTATGTGTGGCGACACGCTGTTCGAAGTAACGGCGCAGACGCGCGCGATCTTCTTCGTTATCTTTGACGATGGTTCCGGCAATACATTCCACCAGGTCGGCAGGCTCCCCCGCGCGATTCGCTAAAAACCAGGCGCGGACGCCCACAGCATGGGCCACGTTCACGGCTTCAGCGGTGGACATAATCGCTGTCAGTGTATCCATTGACGTTTTCTTTTCGCCGTTGGCACGCAGATCGCGGAAGGTGCGGACCAGTAATTCCAGTACCGCGTCAGGCACTTTATGCGGAATACCGCTATGGGCCAGCAAACGCGCCGAAGCACTGGCGACCAGTTCCAACTCCTGGGCGAAATCCATAATCGGAAAAACCGTTTCAAAATCGAAGCGACGCTTTAGCGCAGCACTCATTTCATTGACGCCGCGATCGCGGGTATTGGCAGTGGCAATAATATTAAAGCCTTCTCGCGCATAGAGCTGACTGGCTTCACCAGTGAGTTCCGGCACCGTCATCACCCTGTCAGAAAGCATACCTAACAGACAGTCCTGCACTTCCAGCGGTGTACGCGTTATCTCTTCGAAACGGACGATTTTGCCGTCGCGCATTCCCTGATAAAGCGGGGCAGGGACCAGCGCTTCCGTTGACGGACCATGATTGATAAGCAGGGCGTAGTTCCAGCCATACTTGATTTGATCTTCGGTGGTAGATGCCCCGCCCTGGATGGTTAACCCGGCATCGCCGCTAATAGCGGTTGCCAGTAATTCAGAAAGAAGAGATTTTGCGGTACCCGGTTCCCCCACCAACATCAAACCGCGGCCGGTAGCAAGAGTGACTAACATACGTTCGACAGCGGAGGGGCTAATCACCACTTTACGGCTGATATTTTGCGCTTCGTCGCCAAGGATAAAAGCACGGGCCGCAGGCAAACTTAACTGCCAACCGGGCGGGCAAGGTGCGTTATCATTTTGTTTTAATTTTGCCAGTTCATCGGCGTATAACACAGCAGCAGGCGGACGCTGCAGATGATTATTCTGCGGTGACATATATTCATCCCTGAAATGTATTAATGAAATAAACGATATTTTACGCGCAATAAATGTTTGGCGCATTAGTTGTTTGAGCGAAAAATATCTGGAAAGCAGATCACAGTAAATAAAAAAACTGCTGGTGAGGCAGGTTCTTTTATTTACTATTTTCAGGCCCAACACCGCAGCCTGTGCAACATCGTGTTCCAACGAACGAATTATAACCACGGCTGGACCCCGTTGCAATTAAGATAATGAGATTTATAATCCAGGCCATTGGGACGTTGCGCCGGATCGGACCAATTTGAATTATTTAGAGTATATTATTCTATTTCTTGGTTGAATATATTCTGTAGTTCACGATTAAAAATTGCTATTACAGTTTCAGGTGATTCACCTCGTAATTTCCGCTCATCAATACACTCATCTCTTATATAAATCAACGCATCATTTATTAGCGGGTCAGCATCTTCTCGATCACGTTGATGAAATGTTGGACGTAGCCGGAATCGCTCCAGTCGATAGACGGAACCTGTAAATAATTCAGAGCATTTATGGATCTCAAGTCTGAAGGAAAACGGATCTTCAGGTACAGGGACCTCATAATCGTAAATAGCAACCAGCTCTTTTTGCACGATCATCGCTTTCCCCGCTGGTAAGTCGTGTAGATAACGGGCAGTCGCATCACTGCCCGCTGTGTTTTAATGGAAAATGACGTCAGGTGCGCTTAACGCCTCACTCAAATCAAACACATCAAGTTCGGCAAAAGTGACGGATTTATTGTCACGGTACACTCGAAGAGAACGGCAGCTCATTAACGCTTTGCTATCAACATTGTAGTGGTTAAAACCGGGTGAAAACTTAAGGACCAGCCGGTACTCGCCCAGGTCATAGACAAATGTGTCCTCATAGCCTGACTCCCAGCCTTTGTATCGCATTCCCATAAGTTGCCCAACGGTAGCGGATTTACCTTCCCAGCGAGTCAGGCTGTTACTGGTTGACTCGTCAGGTGTGAGCAGCACCGTGCGGCGCGACAACTGGCGAAAAGGCGGCATAATTTCGTAATCGGCAAAAAGCTGTGCAAATTCACTGCGCATTTCTACTGCCATTTCTAACGGGTGGGCAATGCCAATCAGAGCGTCCGCAGGCAGGTCAATTGGCTCATCTTGCGCATTGCAGAACTCCCCCTCTGCGGCCACACGAAAGGCGTTGAGTAAACGACGCGGTTCATTTGCCGGATAACCCCCCCATATTAATCGCTGGGTAACCAGACGGGTAAAGGGATGATTAACAAACAGAGAATGAAAATCTGCCAGCGACCAGCGTCGGGTGGTACGTAGGGCAGCTTCAAGACGCGGGAGCAGGTTTTTGCTCACCTGAGTAGCATCTTTTTTTAGCCCTTTTAGTCGGGCCAGTGCCTCGTGCGCTTTCAGTTGATCGTCATCGGCGCGCAAACGGGGAACGCTTTTCTGGCGAACGTTTTGCTGATCAAAGATAACCGGGTTGAGGTTTTCATCGAAGCGAACGGTAAACTGCCGGGGACCAAAATCAAAACTCAACGCCTGCGGATCATCAAGGCCCAGGGTTGGGACTAATCTGTCCGCTAGCTCTTCCTGGCTTAGCCCGCGATTTTCTGCGACCACCTGAAGAAATTCCGCCGCGTTATCACGTAAGGGGCGGGATTTAGCCCGTTGCGATATATGATGCAGCTGTATCAGCGCCATATCATTATTCATCAGGGTAAGGATGTTCAGGCCGCTGACAGCACGGGCAGATTTGCCTTCTTGTGGCCAGGCGAGGATCTGTGTCGTCAGATCCCGTGCCGTGCTTTCGTCACCAAAGAGACTTAACGCCAGAAATGCCCAGTTGTCTTTTGCGGGGGCACCAGCTTGTTGCCACGCAGTGAAGAGATCCCAGGCAAAAGCTGCCAGCGTTTGTGGCTGGCAGAACGTTTTCAGTTGTTCCAGCCCGCTATAAAAACGTCCCCCCTGGGTAAAGCGCAGCATTTCGCCGATAATTTCCAGAGCGTCACCGGTAACAGGCTGATTATTAGTGATAAGTCGAGGCCTGGACCACATTGCCGGATGCCAGAAATCAGGGGCTTTTGGAATGCGTGCCGGGTAAATGTCCATTGGACCCTGTTTAAGCAACTGCTCCAGGGCAGACCATACATCTGTACGCTGCCAGCGGTTTGCCACGGTTTGTAGCAATTCGCCATGTCCCTGTTCGTACAGTAAACGCAGGGCAAGTAATGCGGCTTCGCTATTATCGCTGGGTTTGGTAAAGACAAGAGGGATAAGTGCACTAGCCGTATGTTCCGGCCATTGTAAAATCCACTGGCGACCAGATCACGCTGCGCCGCGAAACGTCGCCAGACGTGGGCAACAGGCAGCGCCAGTTCTGTTGCGCCAAAATTTAAAATTAACGGAAATGTTTCTTTTGGACGATGTGAAAAAGCCAACAGCAGACCTGGTAGCGCATCCAATCCGAGGATACTGAGAAAATAGTCCTCACCCGCGAACAGATGCTTTTTCTCATTGACACGCAGCCAGAAGGTCAAAGCCATCTCACGCGGCAACTGTGCCAATAAATACAGGTTCCAGACACTCTTTTCCGGACGATAATGTGAGTAGTTGTCATTTTCCCATATGTTAATTAACGCTTCTATGTGACCGCTGCGGAGCGCCTGTTCTGCTAATTGTGCTTCCGGGGAGTTCCAGCCATTCAGGATCTCTTCAACCCGCCCCTGGTAGTAATGCCACTGAACAAAGAGTGAATTGCGTGCAGCATCCAGTTTTCCGGGGAGTATATAATTCAGAAACAGCCATACATCATCCCCAAAACCCAGTTCCTGTAATACAACTCGTCCACTTTTTTGTTCCATGCGTTGCGCAAGAGATTCCGTGCTGAAATAACGGGCAGGCTCAGTGGCGGCAAGCCTCTCTTGTTCGCCTGGTTGCCAGTAAACTTGCGGAGTTAATTCGAGCGGTGCCAAATCAAGACGTGGAGCTGTCATTTTTTTCTTACTACGCCACGGTGGTGAAACGAGGATTTCTGGCAGATTGCTGTTATCGGTGCCATCAATAACCGGTTTGGGCGGTGCCGATAAATAACTCTTCAGCACTGACTGGGGTTGAGTACTTAACCACGGCATCACTTCTGCTGCCAGTTGTGGCTGCGATGCCATCAGCGTTTGTAACAGCGTACGCCAGTATTCATCGCGTGCTTTTTGCTGTGCAGGCAGCTTTTTGTCTTCGATGATTGGATAACCAGGGCGGGCTGGTGGTTCTGTTAACGCCAGCAGTTCTGCCAGTGCGGCGAGCGTCGCATGGGGGAAGTTTTTATGGTATTTAGCTACACGTTGCAGGCTGGGTTTGTTTTTATCAGCCACCAGTAGCAAGGTGCGGATGACTTGCGGATGGTTAATTTGTACCAGCAGACTGCCGCAATCTTCTTTATGGGCATACATCGCGAGGCGCGGAATGGCTGCCAGTCCTTGTTCGCGCAAAAGGGCGGCGCAGGCCGCGTAGCCGAAGTGGTTTTCATGCGACATGTAGCTGGCTTCTCGATCGCTAAATATATCCTGGCTCCAGTAGTGTTCGAGTTTTCTCACCGCTGTGGGGTCATTAGCAACAACTTTTAACCACTCCTTAGAATGAAAATGAGTTCGCGGGCATTCAAGGCCTACCAACTCATTGGCTATTTCTGGTTTTTCCGGGAGGATCAGCGCAATAAAAGGGCGGCGAACTTTGGTTATTCCTGGTAGTGCGGCAATGAGTTTGTCGGCGCAACGCTGCCAGCAGCTTTCCTCTGCCAGAGAGAGATGCTTACGCAGTCGGAGATCGAATTCGTTATAGGTTTCTGAGCGATAACCATAGCCATAATCCTCGTCCTGATACTGCAATGTCACTACCAGAGGATCACTCTCATAACACCGCGCAATAAACTGGCGTGCAATCACCACCTCAGTCGCATATTCCAGCCCCTCTTGTTGGACGATTTCGTCGAGCAACTGTTGGCTGTCATTTTGCGCGATACAGGCTAGCGCCGCCATTGTCCGGGCCGGGATTGAGGGTTTGTGTTCGCCGATCAAGTTGATGGCCTGCGTGATGGCGGACTGCCACTCCAGTGAAAAATTCTCATAACGCCAGACAATGTTTTTTTTCTTCTCAGCTTTTTGTAGCAATTCATCACCCAATGTCTGGATGAGACTTCCAGTGATAACGGACACTGGTTCGCCCGGCCAGCGACGATGACTGAGCGGCGTTTTGCCTTTTTTATATTTCAGTTCCAGTTGGGCGTTATCCGCCAGCCACGGTAATTCCTTGTCCATGCTCTTTCCTTATTCAAACAGGGCTTCAATATCGTTAATTAGCTCGCTGGCGGTGATGGCATCGATTACGGAGAACTGCGCTTCCTGTGTTGAATTACTCCCCCAGCCATATCTTTCTGCTTTGCCTTCCCATAGCCACAGCTTGCTTAAGAGCTGCTCAGCGCTGAGTTCGGCTGGCGACATGCCTACCGCAAAGCCTTCATCGATTTCCATGATTAACGACCAGCGACCCAAAGGTTTGATCATCCATCCGATCCAGCCTCCATCCTGTGGTTCGCCCTTTATCCAGCCTTTATTCGCCAGCCCCATGACCCGACCACTCGGGCATTTTCTGCCTGCCCAGCGGGTCAGTTCACTGGCATTGCGCTCGGCTTCTGTCAGGGCGTAGCTGTTACGGTCGAGCTGGCGGAACGGTGGTAGCAGTTCGTAGGCGGCAAAAAGCTGACCAAAGGCGGCAGCATCCGTTGGTGATATTTCCAGAACGTGAGGAGTGCCGATAGAGATATCGCCTTCCGGCAGGGTGAAAAGATCATCGTCAGCGGTGCTGGAGCTGTTATCTTCTGCTACGCGAAAGCAAGCCAGTAGCTGGTTTTCGGCGCTATAAACGCCCCAAATCAGACGGCGGGTTAAGTGACGAACCAGCGGATGCTCAACCAGGAAGAGCTGGAAGTTTTCCAGCGACCAGCGGCGGCGCAGGCACATGGCGGATTCCAGCCTTGCTACCTGCTGGGCGGCGATGGTACGCGCATCTTTTTTCAGCAATTTGTAGCGGTTAACCGCATCGTTCGCCCGCGTTTCATCATCGCTTTTGTTCGGTTTGGGCAGGTCTTTCAGGCGGCTGCCGGAAACATCACGCACAAACGGCTTTAAGGTTTCATCAAAGCTGACGGTGAACTGCCGTGGGCCAAAATCCAGCAGCAGCGAACCGTTATCATCCAGACCGAGATCCGGTGCTAACCGATCTTCAAGCTCCGCCACCGTGAGTTCGCGGCTCTCGGCAATGTCGGCAATTTTTTCTTTTGCCCGCTCCTGTAATGCTTTGAATTTCAGTTTCTGGGCGATGCCGTTAAGCTGCATAAGGGCGATATCACTACCGATAGCAGCGAGAATATCCAACCCAACGGTGGCGCGTTTATGCTGGGATTCACCAGGCCAGGCGCGTATTAATGGCGTCAGTTTGCGGGCGGTGTCATCGTTACCGAGAACGCCTAACGCAGTGAACGCCCAACTCTCTTTCGACGGCGCGCCAGCGGTCTGCCAGGCGGTAAACAGATCCCAGGCAAATCCCGCCAGTGAGTCGGCGGAACAGACGTCTTTCACCTGCAATAATCCCGGATACAGAGCCTCTTCCTGAGGGAAGCGGAGCATTTCACCGAGGTGGAGGAGGGCGCTATCTGGCAGTGATTGGGCATTTGCTTTTAATACCGGGCGCGTCCAGAGCGATGGCTGATAAAAGGCCGGAAGAGTGGGGATTTTTGTCGGGTGATTATCTAAGGGATCGAGCGCAAGCAGAGCGTTCACCGCATCGGTTACTTCCGGCTGGTTATAACGTCGGGCGATTTCTTGCAGTAATGGCTGATGACCGTTTTCGGTAAGCATACGCAAGGCAGCGCGGGCGTTATCCTGTGCTTCACCGGCTTTGCCGAGCGCCGCAGGCAGCAGGCCGGTAAGGGCATGTTCCGGGTATTTCAACAGCCAGCTACGGGCGTTTTCGCGTAGCGTTTTCAGTTTGTTGAAGGCACGGGCGACGGCAGGAGCCAGCTCACTCGCTGCGAAGTAATTCGTGATGGGCAAGGCTTCTTGTGGATAGCGTGCAAGTGAGTTTACTAACCCAGGTAACCCTTTGAGTCCAAAATGTAACATGGAGTATTCGGTATCGGTATGTGGAGATAGGGTAAGGGCATTCCATGCTTTTACTGCTTTCTCCAGCGGCAATGTTGTCAAAATCCCCAACTGCCAATAATGCCCGGTAGGTGAATGAAACACCTTAAATTCACTTAGTAAGGTTGAATAATCTTCATTTAGCCATGCCTCAACTACCGCTTCGGGAGCTTTAATATATGTACCAGCGATCCGTCGTTGAAAACCCATCCTTGCCAACAGGTTGGTAGTACTTTCTTCATGGCTAACCGTGATGTGTTTTGAATACCAGATATATTTCGCCAAAAGTTGATTACTGATTTCTTCTGTCAGATAACAGATTGGCTCAATGCCTAATGGCGCTAAATCCAGCACCGGAATCGGCGATTTTTTCTTTTTCGAAAGCCAGGGAGGGGAGACTACTACGGCTGGCAGTAGATCGGCGCTGGCATGGTTTGAGGGCTGTGTCAGTTGTTGCTGGCATGATTTCAGTACGGCAACTGCGGGTGTCGAGAGCCAGGGAATGACCTGTTCTGCCAGTGCTGGTTGTGAGATAAGCATTGTCATTAGCATAATGCGCCAACTGTTCTCTTCTTTTTGCCCAAGAAGTTCCGTCAGTGCCGCCATTGCTGCATGTGGGAACGCAGCAATGGCTTTCGTCATCCGATCGTGACAGCGTTTAGTTTGCCCGGCTACACGTATAAGCAGTGTCAATGCGAACGGATGATTGATATGACGCAACACATCGGCGCAGTAGTCACTTGCGGCATAGGGAGCAAATCGGGGCAGGGCTGCAACACCTTGCTCCTGTAATACGGTGGCTGACCATATCGCACCACAATAGTAATCATCAAAAATGGCATATGGTTCGTGATATTTTTCTAATGAGGCAAGAATGTGCTCATCAGTCGCCACTATTTTTAACCACTCAAGCGAGGGTAATTTTTTTTGCCCCAGTAGACGCTGGGCAATTTCATGTGCAATTTCTGGTTTTTCGGGTAATAACAAAGCAATTAATGGTTGCCGCCATTCTGGAATATGTGGAATTGCGGCAATAAGTTTTTGTGCACATTTTTGCCAGAGAGACTCTTCCGTCAGTGATAAATGTTTACGTAGGCGTAATTCAAATCTGGAATATTGCTCCAAGTAGCTAGGTGCAATGCCAGACGGCAGAATAATAATGACATTATTCGCATAATCCCATTCAATATCAATCTGTTGAAGGTGTATTATTACATCAGTAGCATATTCCAGACCGCCTTCCTGGACGATCTGATCCATAATATCCTCACGCACTTTATATCTTGTGCATTTCATTTCAAGTGCCGTGAGTACAGCCATTACTGGTGATGGTAACTGTGTTGTTTTCAGGCCGTCGATCTGACTGATCGCCTGGGCGACGGTGTTTTGCCATTCTAAAGAACAGGCGCTGAAGTCAAATGTGGCTGTTTTATTATCCCGTTGCGACACACTACAGGCTAAGCGACGTAATTGGGTCAATTTGTCTGCTTGCTGAACAGGAACTCCGGGAAAGCGGCGATGACTTAACGTGGTGTGTACAACTTCGGGCGGAAAAACGACAGCAATATCTTTCGCCAGCCACGGTAAAACAGCATCTGTATTTTTGTCAGGCGCACGGGTTTCTGCTACGAAAGAGGGTTGTTCCTGAATAATGGTGGATAAGTCCGCTACCTTGAGAGAGCCCGTTACCGTTTGGGAAGGTTGCAAAGAATTATCCTTCGCTTGCTCCACATACCCCTTCTTCACCTTCTCCGCAATCAGCTTAAGTTCCGCTTTTTCCGCTGCCGCAGCATCTGAAAAACTTTTTATCTGACTTTGCCCTTTGGTGCCAACTTTTCCCCAACTGATATGCAACTCGTTTCCCTGTTGCTCCACCGCCCAGAATTTATGTGATTTTTCGTCCTGATAGATAAAGTGTCTCATTCTGCATCCCTGTAATTTTATCCAGTTGAATGCAGATGCTACCAGTATTTATGCGGGTTAGAGAGAGACAAAATCGCAAGAAAACAACTTTAGGAATTTATAAAGAAAAGGCGCTGTCGATGCAGCGCCTTGAAGGGGGATTATTTCACCTGATGACCCGGTTTAGCACCAGCATCCGGGCTTAGCAGGAAGATATCTTTCCCGCCTGGACCGGCAGCCATCACCATGCCTTCGGAGATTCCAAAGCGCATTTTACGTGGTGCCAGGTTAGCCACCATAATGGTGTGACGACCAATCAGTGCCTGCGGATCCGGGTAGGCAGAACGAATACCGGAGAAGACATTGCGTTTTTCACCGCCGAGATCCAGTGTCAGGCGCAGCAGTTTGTCAGAACCTTCAACAAACTCTGCGTTTTCGATCAGCGCTACGCGCAGGTCAACTTTGGCGAAGTCGTCAAAGGTGATGGTTTCCTGAATCGGATCATCTGCCAGTGGGCCAGTAACTGGCGCGGCAGCTGCTTTCACTTCTTCTTTAGAGGCTTCCACCAGAGCTTCAACCTGTTTCATATCGATGCGGTTATACAGCGCCTTGAACGGATTCACTTTGTGGCCCAGCAGCGGTTGCTGGATACCATCCCAGGTCAGTTCCGTATTGAGGAAGGCTTCTGCACGCTCGGTCAGTTTCGGCAGTACCGGCTTCAGGTAAGTCATCAGCACGCGGAACAGGTTGATGCCCATTGAGCAAATCGCCTGCAGGTCAGCATCGCGACCTTCCTGTTTTGCGACTACCCACGGAGCCTGTTCATCGACATAGCGGTTAGCCAGATCAGCCAGCGCCATGATTTCGCGCACAGCTTTACCAAATTCACGGCTTTCCCACGCTTCACCAATCACTTCAGCGGCATCAGTGAAGGTTTTGTACAACTGCGGGTCAGCCAGTTCGTTTGCCAGCACGCCGTCAAAACGTTTGTTGATAAAGCCCGCGTTACGGGAGGCCAGGTTAACCACTTTGTTAACGATATCGGCATTCACGCGCTGAACGAAATCCTCCAGGTTGAGATCGATATCATCAATGCGCGAAGAGAGTTTCGCAGTGTAGTAGTAACGCAGGCTGTCAGCGTCAAAATGATTCAGCCAGGTGCTGGCTTTAATAAAGGTGCCGCGAGACTTGGACATCTTCGCGCCGTTCACCGTCACATAGCCATGAACAAACAGGTTGGTCGGCTTGCGGAAGTTGCTGCCTTCCAGCATGGCAGGCCAGAACAGGCTGTGGAAGTAAACGATATCTTTACCGATGAAGTGGTACAGCTCGGCGGTGGAGTCTTTCTTCCAGTATTCATCGAAGCTTACGCTGTCGCCGCGCTTGTCGCACAGATTCTTGAAAGAACCCATGTAGCCAATCGGTGCGTCCAGCCAGACGTAGAAATATTTGCCCGGCGCGTTCGGAATTTCAAAACCAAAGTATGGCGCGTCGCGGGAGATATCCCACTGTTGCAGGCCGGATTCAAACCACTCCTGCATTTTATTTGCCACCTGCTCCTGCAACGCACCGCTGCGGGTCCATGCCTGCAACATTTCGCTGAAAGAGGGCAGATCAAAGAAGAAGTGTTCAGAATCACGCATTACCGGCGTAGCGCCAGAAACCACCGATTTCGGCTCGATCAATTCAGTCGGGCTGTAGGTCGCGCCGCAGACTTCGCAGTTATCGCCGTATTGATCCGGGGATTTACATTTCGGGCAGGTGCCTTTCACAAAACGGTCCGGCAGGAACATGCCTTTTTCCGGATCGTACAGCTGAGAGATGGTGCGGTTTTTAATAAAACCATTCTCTTTCAGGCGAGAGTAGATAAGTTCTGACAACTGGCGGTTCTCTTCGCTGTGCGTCGAGTGATAGTTGTCATAGCTGATGTTAAAGCCTGCGAAATCAGTCTGATGCTCCTGACTCATTTCGCCAATCATCTGCTCCGGGGTGATACCAAGCTGCTGAGCTTTCAGCATGATCGGTGTACCGTGGGCATCGTCGGCGCAGATGAAGTTGACCTCGTGGCCGCGCATTCGCTGGTAACGGACCCAGACATCAGCCTGGATGTGCTCCAGCATATGGCCGAGGTGGATTGAGCCGTTAGCGTACGGCAGTGCGCACGTCACCAGAATTTTCTTCGCGACTTGAGTCATAGTAGGCATTACTTCTTAATAGTGAAAAGGGGTTAGATAGTACCAAATGGGAAAATGTTAAGTAAGTACTTCTCTATATTCTTCAGGTAAACTATCAGCTGATGGTTTATCTATACAAAAAAGGAGTCGGGATGAACGAACAATCCCAGGCCAAATCACCAGAAGCCTTGCGCGCAATGGTCGCCGGGACACTGGCCAATTTTCAGCACCCAACCCTGAAGCATAACCTCACCACGCTGAAAGCGTTGCACCATGTCGCCTGGATGGACGACACGTTGCATGTGGAACTGGTTATGCCGTTTGTCTGGCATAGCGCGTTCGAAGAGTTAAAAGAGCAATGTAGCGCCGAACTGCTGCGCATCACCGGGGCGAAAGCTATCGACTGGAAACTGTCGCATAACATAGCCACTCTGAAACGCGTGAAGAATCAGCCGGGAATTAACGGTGTGAAGAACATTATCGCGGTGAGTTCCGGTAAAGGCGGCGTGGGTAAATCGTCCACGGCGGTAAACCTGGCACTGGCGCTGGCGGCAGAAGGGGCGAAAGTCGGCATTCTGGACGCCGATATCTACGGCCCATCAATCCCAACAATGTTGGGCGCAGAAAATCAGCGTCCAACTTCGCCGGACGGTACCCATATGGCACCGATTATGTCTCATGGCCTGGCAACCAATTCAATTGGTTATCTGGTCACTGACGACAATGCGATGGTGTGGCGTGGACCGATGGCGAGCAAGGCGTTAATGCAGATGTTGCAGGAAACCTTGTGGCCGGATCTCGACTATCTGGTGCTTGATATGCCGCCAGGCACCGGTGACATTCAATTGACGCTGGCGCAAAACATTCCAGTAACCGGTGCAGTCGTGGTCACCACCCCGCAGGACATCGCGCTGATCGATGCGAAAAAAGGCATTGTGATGTTCGAGAAAGTCGAGGTTCCGGTGCTCGGTATTGTCGAGAACATGAGTGTGCATATTTGCAGTAACTGTGGTCACCATGAACCGATTTTCGGTACCGGTGGTGCAGAGAAACTGGCTGAAAAATACCATACACAGCTGCTGGGGCAGATGCCGTTACACATCTCCTTACGTGAGGATCTCGATAAAGGTACGCCAACGGTTATCAGCCGTCCGGAGAGCGAATTTACCGCTATCTACCGCCAGCTGGCTGACCGCGTTGCAGCTCAGCTCTACTGGCAGGGTGAAGTCATTCCAGGCGAGATTTCCTTCCGCGCGGTCTAACGCCTATTAACCATTCTGGTTATTCTTCATACACCGCAGAGATGTTACATTGATGCGGTGTATTAGTTTTTGCCGCATTAATGAACACTTATTTAATACTGCGAATATTCTGCGGACCTTCGTCCGAAACTCTACAAAGTCGATTGATCATACAGGCAATGCTTCATTATCATCCTTCGTGGCTGTGTAGTGGATGTACAGCTATAGTTTGTTATGCACTCATTCTATCCAGGCATAACCTTTACTACAGGGATAACGTTCAATGAATAAGTATTGGCTGTCAGGAATTATTTTTCTTGCCTATGGATTGGCTTCTCCCGCATTCTCTTCAGAGACTGCCACATTAGCGATTAATGGCAGGATCAGTCCCCCAACATGCAGTATGGCTATGGTTAATGGTCAACCTCAACAGCATTGTGGTCAGTTAACGTATAATGTTGACACCCGTCATCTGTTTTCTTCGCCCGTCAAAGGTGTAACGACAGAAGTGGTTGTTGCAGGTAGCGATAGCAAACGTCGAATCGTGTTAAATCGCTACGATTAATTTGGCAACCTGATTTTAATTGCATTTAGAAAGCCGAAATCATTTATATAAATGATTTCGGCTTTTTTATTGATATCAACAATACCATTTACATAAATCTACATTAATTGATAGATGCGATAAATAGTTAATACTCTTAAATATTTGTTGTATTTATATTGCAATGGTTAATTTGTTTTAAATCAATAAAGCAATGTGTTTACATTGCGGCAACTTTTTTGATGTGAGAAATTTGTTTCCAAGAGATACAGACTCTTAACAACCAAAAATAAATTTTATTAAGGAACATATTATGAAACGTTCAATTATTGCTGCCGCTGTCTTTTCTTCTTTTTTTATGAGCGCTGGAGTATTTGCTGCAGACGTTGATACCGGAACATTAACTATTAAGGGGAATATTGCAGAATCTCCGTGTAAATTCGAAGCGGGTGGTGATTCAGTAAGTATTAATATCCGACTGTACCAACCAGTGTCTTTGAAGGTAAAGCTAAATATTCTACCTATGATGATGCAGTCGGTGTAACCAGCAGCATGTTAAAAATTAGCTGCCCGAAAGAAGTTGCTGGTGTAAAACTCTCGTTGATTACCAACGATAAAATAACCGGTAACGATAAGGCGATAGCCAGTAGCAACGATACCGTGGGTTACTATCTCTATTTAGGTGATAACAGCGATGTCCTGGATGTTTCTGCACCTTTTAACATTGAGAGTTATAAAACAGCGGAAGGTCAATATGCTATTCCGTTTAAAGCAAAATACCTGAAACTGACAGATAACTCAGTGCAATCAGGTGATGTGTTATCTTCTCTGGTTATGCGTGTGGCGCAGGATTAATAAATAAAATTGTAAGTTTCTCCAGGTAATAAACATGGCCGCTATCCCATGGCGGCCTTTTAATTTAAGAGGCATTAAAATGAAAGGATTATTATCTTTACTCATTTTTTCTATGGTCCTTCCTGCACATGCCGGAATTGTTATCTACGGGACGCGCATTATTTACCCGGCAGAAAATAAAGAAGTGATGGTGCAGTTGATGAACCAGGGAAACCGTTCTTCGCTGCTGCAGGCGTGGATTGATGATGGCGATACGTCATTACCACCAGAAAAAATTCAGGTTCCTTTCATGTTAACGCCACCAGTGGCAAAAATAGGGGCAAATTCCGGGCAGCAAGTAAAAATCAAAATTATGCCGAATAAACTGCCCACTAATAAAGAAAGCATTTTTTATCTGAATGTTCTGGATATTCCACCAAATAGTCCAGAGCAAGAAGGTAAGAATGCACTGAAGTTTGCGATGCAAAACAGAATTAAGTTGTTTTACCGGCCAGCGGGTATTGCTCCGGTAAATAAAGCGACATTTAAAAAATTGCTGGTAAATCGCAGTGGCAATGGTTTGGTGATAAAAAATGACTCAGCTAATTGGGTGACGATTTCGGATGTCAAAGCTAATAATGTCAAAGTCAATTATGAAACTATTATGATTGCCCCCTTAGAAAGTCAGAGTGTTAATGTCAAAAGTAATAATGCAAATAACTGGCATCTGACCATTATCGATGACCATGGCAACTATATTAGTGACAAAATTTAATTGCAGGAGCTGCCTATGTTGAGAATGACCCCACTTGCATCAGCAATCGTAGCGTTATTGCTCGGCATTGAAGCTTATGCAGCTGAAGAAACCTTTGATACCCATTTTATGATAGGTGGAATGAAAGACCAGCAGGTTGCAAATATTCGTCTTGATGATAATCAACCCTTACCGGGGCAGTATGACATCGATATTTATGTCAATAAGCAATGGCGCGGGAAATATGAGATTATTGTTAAAGACAACCCGCAAGAAACATGTTTATCAAGAGAAGTTATCAAGCGGTTAGGCATTAATAGCGATAACTTCGCCAGCGGTAAGCAATGTTTAACATTTGAGCAACTTGTTCAGGGTGGGAGCTATACCTGGGATATCGGGGGTTTTCGTCTCGATTTCAGTGTCCCGCAGGCCTGGGTGGAAGAACTGGAAAGTGGCTATGTTCCACCGGAAAACTGGGAGCGGGGTATTAATGCGTTTTATACCTCTTATTATCTGAGTCAGTATTACAGCGACTATAAAGCGTTGGGTAATAACAAGAGTACATATGTACGTTTTAACAGCGGGTTAAATTTACTGGGGTGGCAACTGCATTCTGATGCCAGTTTCAGTAAAACAAATAACAATCCAGGGGTGTGGAAAAGCAATACCCTGTATCTGGAACGTGGATTTGCCCAACTTCTCGGCACGCTTCGCGTGGGTGATATGTACACATCAAGCGATATTTTTGATTCTGTTCGCTTCAGAGGTGTGCGGTTGTTTCGTGATATGCAGATGTTGCCTAACTCGAAACAAAATTTTACGCCACGGGTGCAGGGGATTGCTCAGAGTAACGCGCTGGTAACTATTGAACAGAATGGTTTTGTGGTTTATCAGAAAGAGGTTCCTCCTGGCCCGTTCGCGATTACAGATTTGCAGTTGGCCGGTGGTGGAGCAGATCTTGATGTCAGCGTGAAAGAGGCGGACGGCTCGGTAACCACCTATCTGGTGCCTTATGCAGCGGTGCCAAATATGCTGCAACCCGGCGTGTCGAAATATGATTTAGCGGCGGGTCGTAGCCATATTGAAGGGGCGAGCAAACAAAGTGATTTTGTCCAGGCGGGTTATCAGTATGGTTTTAATAATTTATTGACGCTGTATGGTGGCTCGATGGTCGCGAATAATTATTACGCGTTTACTTTGGGGGCTGGCTGGAATACACGCATTGGTGCCATTTCCGTCGATGCCACTAAGTCGCATAGTAAACAAGACAACGGCGATGTGTTTGACGGGCAAAGTTATCAAATTGCCTACAACAAATTTGTGAGCCAAACGTCGACGCGTTTTGGTCTGGCGGCCTGGCGTTATTCGTCGCGTGATTACCGGACATTTAACGATCACGTTTGGGCAAACAATAAAGATAATTATCGCCGTGATGAAAACGATGTCTATGGAAGTTGCGATTAAGTGGTCCGCAGCTCCCGATATGACGCCCCAAACCGTCCTTTATCGACGTCCTGTGGCTCAATTTTCCAATTTTCAGCCCAAAATCGTCTCTTCGTGGCTGATTT